>ONTY01000044.1:3152-13276 GCA_900320815.1 uncultured Pseudomonadota bacterium | reverse complement strand
AAAAATATGAAAAACTCCCTCTCAAATTCAATTTATTCAAACATATCATCAAAAAGTATAGAACATCTTAATTCAAGTTCACATGCAAATCAATTTTATCACCAGACGCATGCTGCGAACACGATCTGATGATATGCGAACGCACTTTTTTGTGCAAATCCCCCCATCCTCTAATGTCACCCCAAAAAGTCATCTCCAGACGAGTAGCGTCTGCATAATCAAAATTGTTTGGATATGGAGGCGATGTTATCACCAGATCAACAGAATTGTCTTGAATATCAGATGGGAACCGAGCATCATGCTGCATAACACGAGCCAATGGCATGAATTCTTTTCTTGCGAATTCCACATCCAAACATATTTGCTTTGCCCTGCTGACAAATGCATTAATGGGGTCAGCAACCCTTGACTTTCTTTTATTGGGAAGAACATACTGCCATTGGGCTGTGCCAGCATAGCTGCACTCCCTTAAAATAGATGTAATAGTCAACCAAAGCAGCCTATCAACAGGGGAATCCTCATCATTTATTTTAAATTCCTCTTTCAATGAGAATAGCTTTACAATCGCATCTTCAGAGTAACAACGAAGCAAAAGGGGAGGCACAGAATCAATTACACTATATTTTTTTGCGCCAGCATTTTTCACCATTCTCTTGACAGAATTCATGAACTCTTGCAGATCTACTTCGTGCCACGACAACTTTGCATCTGCAATTCTTGCCACAAATGGATGCCCCTCGAAACCACAAGATTTTACTCCAACATGTTCGGCTGCAAGTAGGGAAGTTCCCGAGCCAGCGAACGGATCCAATACAAAAAAGTCAGATCGACGATTTTCTTCAATCAAAACAGATTCCACCCACTCAGCAGAGAATCCTGCGGAATATCGAAACCACCTGTGAAGCGGCAATTTCATATTGTCTGTAAAAGTTCCAGAACGCGCTTCCTTGACAGCATCTGCAGTTTCAAATAACTCTAGTTGCATTCTTGTGTCACCTCGTAGTTCTTCACCTGTTGCGAGTTTGCTCCAGTATCTGCCCGATTTCAATGGGCGTGAGCAGGCGCGCGGCAATCAATTCCCCTGCCTTCACACGCGCGGTGCCAAGCAGGGCGTGCGGCTGGCTGCCAAAGACGGCGGCGCGCTCTGTGTCCGCCCAGTTTCCCCGGCGGCGCTGGCCGCTGAGGAAGCGCCCGGCATCTCCGCTGCCGAGTGTGATGGTTTCAAAGCCGTGCAGCAAGGTTTGCACGGGCAGCAGGGCGCGCAGGCGCGCGGCGTCGTCCATGCCCTCCAGCGCATCCAGCGTGATGCAGCTCGCTGCCGTAAAGCCGCCGGTGGCGGTGCGGCGCAGCGCGGTGAGGTGCCCGCCGCAGCCGAGCGCCTCACCAATGTCTTCGCCCAGTGTGCGGATGTAGGTGCCCTTGCTGCACTTCACTTGGATTTTGAGAGCGTGTTGCCCGCTATTTTTGCCGACAAGCGCAAGGTTCAGTTCATATATTTCAACGTCGCGCGCCGCGCGCTCCACCTGCATGCCAGCGCGCGCGTATTCGTAGAGCGGCTTGCCGTCTTTTTTCAGCGCGCTGTGCATGGGCGGGGTTTGCTGGATGCGCCCAAGAAAGCGCTGGCGCACGGCTTCCAGCTGCTCCGCGCTGATGGCGGGCACAGGGCGGCGGCTGATGACGCTGCCCTCGGCGTCGCCGGTGCTGGTGCGCTCGCCAAGGCGCAGCGTGGCTTCGTAGCTTTTGTCAGCGTCCAGATGCAGGGCGCTGAACTTGGTGGCAGCGCCAAAACAGAGCGGCAGCACGCCGCTGGCCAGCGGATCCAGCGTGCCGGTGTGCCCGGCTTTTTCGGCGCGCAGCAGCCATCTGGCTTTTTGTAGCGCCTGGTTGCTGGTGAGGCCCAGCGGTTTATCCAGCAGCAGCACCCCATGCACGGGGCGGCGCTGCACCCGTGCGCGTGGGGCGGCGCTCATGGCGTGTCGTCGTCCTTGGCGCGCGAAGCCACGGCGCGGGCGATGAGCGCGTTCATGTCGGCGGCGCGCTCGGTGCTGCGGTCGTAGATAAAGTGCAGCGTGGGCACGGTGTGAATGTGCAGGCGCTTGAACAGGCCATTGCGCAGGTGGCCGGCGGCGTGGTTCAACGCTTCCTGCGCCTGCTGCGCGTCGCCGGCAAGCTGGCTGAAATACACCTTGGCGTGGGCGTAGTCGGGCGTGATGTCCACGCCGCTCAACGTGACCAGCCCGACGCGCGGGTCTTTCAGCTCGCGCGCAATGAGTTCGGCCAAATCGCGCTGGATTTGGTCGGCAATGCGAAAGCTGCGGTTGGGGATGGTGCTGCGGCGGCGGGGCATGGTTTTTCCAGAAATATGCGGCAATTACAGGGTGCGCGCCACTTCCTTGATTTCAAAGAGTTCAAGCTGGTCGCCTTCCTTGATGTCGTTGTAGCCCTTGAGCTTGATGCCGCACTCAAAGCCTTCCTTGACTTCGCGCACGTCGTCTTTGAGGCGGCGCAGCGATTCAATTTCGCCGCTGTAAATAACAACGTTGTCGCGCAGCAGGCGGAAGTGCGCGTCGCGCCGCACCATGCCGCTGGTGACATACGAGCCTGCGACAGTGCCAATCTTGGAAGCGACAAACACTTGGCGGATTTCCGCCATGCCGATGATTTCCTCTTTCTGCTCGGGCGCGAGCATGCCGCTCATGGCCGCCTTCAGCTCGTCCACCACGTCGTAGATGATGTTGTAGTAGCGGATTTCGATGCCGCCGGTCTCGGCCAGCTTGCGCGCCTGCGCATCCGCGCGGGTGTTGAAGCCGATGATGATGGCCTTGGACGCGATGGCAAGGTTCACGTCGCTTTCGCTGATGCCGCCCACGCCGCTGTAGACAAGCTGCACCTTCACTTCGTCGGTGCTCAGTTTCAGCAGCGCGCTGCCCAGCGCCTCCTGCGAGCCTTGCACGTCGGCTTTGAGAATGATGGGCAGGTGCTTGACCTCGCCCGCCGTCATGTCGCTGAACACGTTTTCCAGCTTCGCCGCCTGCTGGCGCGCCAGCTTGGTGTTGCGGAACTTGCCGGCGCGGTAGGTGGCGATTTCGCGCGCGCGGCGCTCGTCGGCCAGCACCATGAACTCGTCGCCCGCCTGCGGCACATCGCCCAGCCCCTGAATTTCCACAGGGATGGAGGGGCCGGCTTCCTTGCTGGTGCGGCCGTTTTCATCCAGCATGGCGCGCACGCGCCCGGAGGTTTGTCCGGCCAGCACCACGTCGCCCACCCTGAGCGTGCCTGACTGCACCAGCACCGTGGCCACGGGGCCGCGCCCCTTGTCCAGGCGCGCTTCAATCACCAGCCCCTTGGCGGCAGCCTCCACGGGCGCCTTGAGTTCCAGCATTTCGGCCTGCAGCAGCACGTTTTCCAGCAGCTCGTCAATACCCATGCCGGTTTTACTGGAAATGGCGATGAAGGGCGAGTCGCCGCCGTAGTCCTCGGGCACCACGCCCTCGTTGACCAACTCGCCGCGCACGCGCTCGACATTGGCGTCGGGCTTGTCGGCTTTGGTGATGGCCACGACGATGGGCACCTCGGCGGCACGCGCATGGTGAATGGCCTCGCGCGTCTGCGGCATGACGCCATCGTCCGCCGCCACGACGAGGATGACGATGTCCGTGGCCTGCGCGCCGCGTGCGCGCATGGCGGTGAACGCCTCGTGGCCAGGGGTGTCGAGGAAGGAAATGACGCCGCGCGGCGTTTCCACATGGTAGGCGCCGATGTGCTGCGTGATGCCGCCCGCTTCGCCAGCGGCCACCTTGCTGCGACGGATGTAGTCCAGCAGCGAGGTTTTGCCGTGGTCCACGTGCCCCATGACGGTCACAACGGGCGGGCGCGGCAGCGCCTCGGCAGACTGCGCCTGCACTTCTTCATCGGTGAAGGCTTCGGGGTCGTCCAGCGCGGCAACCAGCGCCGTGTGCCCCATCTCCTCCACCACAATCATGGCGGTGTCCTGGTCCAGCGACTGGTTGATGGTGACCATCTGCCCCATCTTCATCAGCGCCTTGATGACCTCGGTGGCTTTCACCGCCATCTTGTGCGCCAGCTCAGCAACAGTAATGGTTTCTGGCACATGCACTTGCAGCACGCGGTGCTCCACCTGCACGGGTGCTGCGCTGCGCTGCGGCGCGTCACCACGGCGCCCCTTGCCATCTGCGCCGCGCTTGCCACCCTTGGGCGCGCCGCTGCGCCAGCCGCCGCCGCGCCCTACACCGCCGGAGGCGTCGCCGCGTGTGGGAATGCCTTTCTTGCCACGGCCAGACGGCTCGCCTGCCCAGCTTGAGGAAAGTTTGGCTGCCTTGACTTCTTTTTGCCCGCCAGAGGGGTGCGCCTTGGTTTTGCCGCTGCCGCCCTTGGCTTCGGCGGCGGCAGCCTTGCCTGCTGCCGCTGCGCCTGCTGCGGCTTTGGCTGCTGCTTCGACGGCTTTTTTCGGATCATTGCGCTTGGCCACCAGCACCTTGCGCGGCGCATTCATCATGGCGCGGATGGCGTCAGCCTCGGCCTGTGCCTTGCGGCGGCTGGCTTCCTGCTCCCTCGCGCGTTCAGCGGCGAGGGCAGCTTCTTCTTCGGCAGAGCGCGCCGGAGCGGCAGACTCCACCGGCTGCGTTGCCTCCTTGGCGGGCTGTGGCGCGGCCTTGATTTCTTCTTTCTTCCCATCGCCCTTGACTTCTTTAGGCACCGATTTTTCAGTGCCCTTTTGCTCTTTAGCCCGCTTCTTATGCTGGCGTGATGCTCCTTTTTCTGATGTTTTCCCATTGACCGGTGCAGCAGGAATGGATGCTTCAGGAGCAGGGGCAACAGGCACCTCGTTGTGAACGGAAGCGACAGGGGTAGCAGGAACGTCGGACACAGCAGGCGCCGACGCGGCTTTGGGCGCCTGCACCGGTGCTGGCACAGCTTCCAGAGATGGAGTTGGCGCAGCAGCTTCCGATGCCACTGCCTGAGGCTGCGGTTCGGGAGCTTTCGGCACCGTGGTGGTCTCGTCGGCTGCGACAGGCTGCGCCGCAGCAATGCGCGCCTGGCGGCGCGCTGCCGCTTCTTTTTGCTGGCGGCGCAGCAACTCGGTTTGGCGACGCGCCTCTTCCTCGCGACGTGCGCGCTCGGCAGCGTCAACCACTGGCACAGCAGCAAGGGGCGCGGTGGCCGCAGGCGCTGCAGGCTGCGGCGCAGCAGCTGGTTTGACAAAGGTGCGCTTTTTGCGCCGCTCCACCTGGATGGTGCGCGCCTTACCCGTGGCATCGGTTTGTTTGATTTCGCTCGTGGTTTTTTGCGTGAGCGTGATTTTTTTGCGCGGGGCAGCTGCGCCCATATTGGCGTTCAGATAATCGCGCAGCTTTTTCTTGTCGCCCTCGGTCAGCACGTCACTGGCCGTTTTTTTGCCCACACCCGCAGCCTGAAGCTGCCGCAGCAGGGTATCAACAGAACGCCGCAGTTCCTGGGCGAATTCGGCAACGGTGGTATTCATATCTGGTGTGCGCTGTGAAAACCTGCTGATGTAGGGAGAAGGCTGTTCCTTATTGCTGGTCATCAAACCAGTGCTCGCGCGCCTTCAAAATCAGGGCACTGGCTTCATCTTCGGGCTGACCGGTAATTTCCTGCAATTCATCCACGGCCAAGTCGGCGAGGTCGTCGAGCGTTTTTACACCCGCCTCTGCCAGGCGCGCCAGCAACTCCGGCGTCAGCCCTTGCAAATCACGCAAATCCTGGGCCACGGTATCCACGCTCTCGGCGCGGGCAATTTCCTGCGTGAGCAGCGCGTCTTTGGCACGCGCGCGCAACTCATTGACAGTTTCTTCGTCAAAGCCTTCAATATCCAGCATTTCCTGTAGAGGCACATACGCCACCTCTTCCAGGCTGCTGAAGCCTTCGGCAATGAGAATGTTGGCAACTTCTTCGTCCACGTCCAGCTTGTTGATAAAAAGCTGGCGCAACGCATTGGCCTCGGCGGCCTGTTTTTGCGCGGACTCGTTGGCGTCCATGATGTTGAGTTTCCAGCCCGTCAACTCGGAGGCAAGGCGCACGTTTTGTCCGCCGCGTCCGATGGCAATGGCCAGATTTTCTTCATCCACCACCACGTCCATGGTGTGATGTTCCTCGTCCACGACGATGGATGACACCTCGGCGGGCGCCAGCGCGCCGATGACGAACTGCGCCGGGTCATCACTCCACAGCACCACATCGATGTGTTCACCCGCCAGTTCATTCGTTACTGCCGTCACGCGCGAAGCGCGCACACCAACGCAGGTGCCAATGGGGTCAATGCGTTTATCGTGACTGCGCACAGCGATTTTGGCGCGACTGCCTGGATCGCGCGCGCAGCTTTTAATTTCAATCAACCCCTGTTCGACTTCCGGCACTTCCTGGCGGAACAGTTCCACCATGAACTCAGGCGCTGCACGCGAGAGCAAAATGGGTGCACCGCGCAGCGTCAAATCCACCTGCATGATCATGGCGCGCAGTCGATCGCCGTTGCGCCAGTTTTCCTTGGGAATCATCTCGCTGCGCCGCAGCCGCCCTTCCACGCGGCCACTCTCCACGATAATGTCGCCTTTGTCCATACGTTTGACAGTGCCGGAAAAAATCTTGTCGCCACGGCTCATGAAATCATTGAGCAACATTTCGCGTTCGGCATCGCGGATTTTTTGCAAAATCACTTGCTTGGCCGCCATTGCACCAATGCGTCCAATAGGCACAGACTCCACCGGCTCTTCAATATAGTCGTCAATTTCAATATCAGGCGATTGCTCGCGCGCCTCGAACAGCAGGATTTCCTGGTCGGGCATTTGCAGGCCGGCCTCGTCAGGCACCACGCGCCAGCGGCGGAAAGTTTCATATTCTCCCGTGTCGCGGTCAATAGCCACGCGGATATCGGCCTCGCCCTGATAGAGCTTTTTCGTCGCCTGCGCCAGCGCCGCCTCAACGGCGCCCAGCACCACTTCGCGCTCCACATTTTTCTCGCGCGCAATGGCATCCACCAACATCAGCAATTCGCGGTTCATGTTTGTTATTCGCCCGGTTTTTGTGTTTCTGAATCTTGCTCAGCAGGAACTGCGGCGCCCTGCTGCACGCGTCCCTTGAAATCAAGCTCTGGCGCCAGCCGCGCCACCTGCACTTCTTCCAGGGCAAAGCTGAGCGCGTGCTCCGGCGCAGCGGCGGCGCGGCGCGCACTCACGCGCTGCCCCGGCTTGGCGTGTGGCACCTCGCGCCACACCAGCATCCAGCCATCGCCCTCGCCGCGCTGCAAAGTGCCACGAAACTTCTTGCGCCCCTCAAACGGCTCGCGCAGCGTGACCTCTGCCACCGTCCCCGCAAAGCGTTCAAAGTCGCGCGCATGACGCAGCAACCGCTCCACGCCAGGAGAAGACACTTCCAGGCGCGTGTAATCCACACCTTCAGCCTCCAGCGTATACTGCAACTGGTTTGACACCCGCTCACAGTCGTCCACTGTCACAGCACGCTCTGGCACCCCAGGCTGCCACGGCCAATCAATTGTCACGCGCAGCACGCCGCCGCCCAGGCGTTCGATCTCCACCAGATCCAGTCCTAAGCCGCGCACTGCATCGATGAGCGTCTGCTGCAATCCCACGCGCTCGCCTACTTGCCCAAGAAAAAACAGAAAGCCGCGCCCGCTATGGGCACGGCCAGCCGCTTCACAGCAACAAAAAAAACGGGCGGTTGAAAAACCCGCCCGTTGTGGCCGTGAATTGCGCGCAATTTTAGCACGCGCTGCCGCTTTACGCCAGCAACAGCCCCTTGGCCACTTCCGCGCGCTTGCCTGTGCCCGCCACCTGCTCCACCAAGGTCAAAGCGAACTCCAGCGCCAGTCCCGGCCCGCGCCCCGTGGTGATGTTGCCATCCACCACCACCGCCTTCCCCGTCTTGCCCCAGCACCGCCGGCGAAGCGCAAATCGCCGCCACACGCCCGCCTGCCTGCGCAAACGCCAGCAACTGCTGCTTCAAGCCCTCGTGCTCCGCATAGCGCGTCGTGCCGCCCGGCACCACCAACATGCTGGCTGCGGCGCACTCCACCTCGTCAAACAGCGCGTCGGCCAGCACTGGCACGCCATGCGCGCCCACAACCTGCCGCTCGCCCTCCAGCGACACCGTCTGCACCGCAAGACCTGCGCGCCGCAACACGTCCACCGTGCCCAGCGCCTCAATCTCCTCAAAACCTGTGGTCAAAAACACAAGAATGCTGCTCATGGCTCAAACCTTTCGTGCTGTGTGGATAGGAAAGCGAGAATGATAGACGGCACGGCGTTAACGCGCTTCAACGGCGGGCTGCCGGTTGATGAAAGGGCTAAAAGCGGGGGGAGCGGCGAGGGGAAACAGTACATATGGCATATCGGCAAGCGGTAAATCAGCAATTCGTTCATAAACAGCCCTGTTTTGCGGATAGACATACGCTAAAGGAATCTGCTTTTTCAAAGGTATACCATTGTTTCGTTTGAAATATATATAAAGGTTTTTATAATAGCCAAAATTCAATCGCCCAATAGCACGCCAGCGCGCAAGACTCCAAATTTCCCCACGAGATGCAAGCATGACATCGTCATAAAGTAACGCCAACACTGGGGACGTTATTTTATTTTTACCTGATACCAGTGTTTCCAAATAGCCAACCGGCAACATGCGCACATAATGCCCAATTCGCTGATTTTCCTTGGCTGGCAAGCGCGCTAAATAAGGCTCTGTCAAAGCAAACAGGTCAATCCAGTAGTGTTTTTCCCCGGCAAACCACGGTCCCATACCCATAAGAAAACCTATCACAATATCAGGCTCATCTGTTTTACCCCAAAATTTATAACTGTTGACAAGTATATGCGTGTAAGCATTCCAGCGATGCTTTATGGCAACAGTCAGTAACCCAAGGTTTTGATAGAAATATCCACGCTCATCAGATAGCCCATGTTGACTGTGCATATTATTATTAAAGTCAATAGAACACTTTATATTATATGAATACTGCGTCGGAAGAAGCACAACCAGCAGCCCACATCCGAACGCGGCACTCATTTTCCGCCACCGCACCGCCTCAAATTCCAGCAGCATGAAAACAATAGCTGCCATAAACACCGACGGGCTAAGAAAGCGCCCCAGCATGTAGTCCGCTCCCACGTAGCAGATGTAGAGCATCTGCAGCGCCACGCCTGCCATCAGCAGCTTGGGCAACGTGCGCCTGTTCAGCCACACCAGTGCAAATGACAGGAACACCATGCCCAGCGTGATGGGGTCTTTTTGCAGGTTGAAGGCAAAGTAGTTCTTTGCCTGCTCCAGAAGCACAGCTCTCGGATAGTCAATATTGACTTTCGCCAGCGCCGTGTTGGGCACCAGGCTGCCGTAGTAGATGAGCGAGAACACCTCCCACGCCACAGCAGGTGCTGCGGCTATCGCGGCAAGTTTGAGCGTGCGCTTCCAGCCGCTTTGCTTTTTCGCCTGCCAGAGCATCCACAGCGATGCTGGCGTGATGATAAAAATGCCGTCTGGCCGTGTGAGAAAAACGAAGCTGTATATCAGGCTGGTGTGCAAAAACCGTTTCACCGCGTCCTGCTGTGTGATGGCAACGAGCACGTAGCCCGCCAGCAGCAAGTGCAGCAGCGGGTTTTCCAGGCCGCTGCTGGAGTAATCCATAAAGGCGCGCGAGAGCAGCAGCACAAACAGAGCAATGACAGTTTGCGCGATGAAAGGTGCGTTTTTGGCAACTTTGAGCAGCAGGTAGATGGTTGCCATCAGGCAGCCGTAGCTCAATGCAATCGTGACCCAATAATGGTGCTTGAAGAGTCCAATGCCAACAATCAGCAGTGCATACCACAGCGGATGCGTATACACCTGCACCCTCTCGCCCACATTCCACACCGGGCCGTAGCCTTTGAGAAAGTTGTCCACCGCGCGGAATGTGATGAAGGCGTCCTCCGCCACCCACGCGACGTTCAAAAATACCAGCGTGAAGGCGATGAAAAAGAAGTACAGCAGGCGCTCGACTTCCTGGTGGGTTGGCGGCGTTATGGTCATAGAATATACAGCGCATAGGCGCAGATAAAAATCGATAGAAATTACGCAGAATGGCGGCGGTGACGCCCCAGATA
>ONTY01000044.1:0-3134 GCA_900320815.1 uncultured Pseudomonadota bacterium | reverse complement strand
AGGGCATGGAGAGCCATTCGCGCACCTGGCCATTCCATTCAACGCGGTGGTGGCGGTGGTGTGCTGGGTTCATTAAAAAATCAAGCGGTACGTCAAAAACCGCCGCCACTTCCGCCGGATTGGCTTGCAAGGAAAATCCAGCGCGCACCAAAGCAACGACGGGCGAAATAGCAAAACGCGTGCCCGTTACATACAAGGGCAACTGTCCAATCACATCCACAAAGCGCCGTTCCAGTCCCACTTCTTCCTGCGCCTCGCGCAGCGCGGCGTCAGCGGCGCTGGCATCGCCTGCGTCCACGCGCCCGCCGGGCAGCGCCACCTGACCGGAATGCGACGAAAGCTGCTGCGTGCGCTCGGTCAACAGCACGCTCAGCCCTTGCGCGCGCGGCAGCAGCGCCAGCAGCACGGCAGCGGCAGTGGCTGGTTGCGCATGGGGCAGCGGCAGGCGTGGTTCGCCGCGCGACTCGGGTTGCCAGGCAGGCGGCGCAGCAAAACGCTGGCGCAGCGCCGCTGACGTCAAATGTGCCGCGGGCACGGCTGGCAGCGCGGCGTCCGTCGCCAGCACGGGCATGGCGCGCGCATCAAAACCGGGCGGCAAGCGGCCACGGCGCAATGTTTCGGTATCAGACTGCATACACGGGCATAAAAAAACCGCCCCGGCTTTCGCACAGGGCGGTTTGTAAAAAGGCCGTTTATGCGTTTTCCGCGCCCGCTGCCGGTTTTACACGGCTGGGCAGCTTTTCGCGGATGCGTGCGCTCTTGCCGGTGCGCCCGCGCAGGTAGTAGAGCTTGGCGCGACGCACGTCACCACGGCGCTTGACGGTGATACCGGCAATCAGCGGGCTGTAGGTCTGGAAGGTGCGCTCCACGCCTTCGCCGCTGGAGATTTTGCGCACCGTGAAGCCGCTGTTCAGCCCACGGTTGCGCATGGCAATCACCACGCCTTCATACGCTTGCACGCGGCGGCGGTTGCCTTCCACCACGTTCACCTGCACCACTACGGTGTCACCAGGGGCAAATTCGGGAATCTTTTTGCCAAGGCGCTCGATTTCTTCTTTTTCGAGCTGTTCAATCAAGTTCATGCGGAACCTCAAACGCCGCTCATACGCACGCTGCACAAGGGGCGGCAGCCTGGCGGGAAAACCACTTCCCGCGCAGGGTTTGGCGCGGAACAACCAAACACCGCGGCGGCCAGAGGAGCGGAAAAAAGCGCGAGATTATACGGGTGCGCTTCCTGCCAGCGCCTGCTCGTCGCGCGGTGAAAGACGCTGCGCAGCGCGCGCGGCGGCGATGAGATCCGGACGCAGGCGGGCTGTGAGGCGCAGCTGCGCATCGCGCCGCCAACGCTCAATGCGCGCGTGGTCGCCGCCCAGCAGCACGGCGGGCACGCTCTGCCCGCGCCATACTGGCGGGTGTGTGTAGTGCGGGCAGTCCAGCAGGCCATCGAGCGCCGGGCTGAAGCTGTCTGCCTCATGGCTTGCTGCTGTGTGCAGCACCCCCGGCAGCAGGCGCGCCACCGCGTCCAGCAGCGCCAGCGCCGCAATCTCGCCGCCCGAGAGCACAAAGTCCCCCAGGCTGATGCAGTGCGTCACATACGTATCGATGAATCGCTGGTCCACGCCCTCATAGCGCCCGCACACCAGCAGCGCCCCCTCGCCGCCCGCCCACTGCTGCACGGCAGCGTGGTTCAGCGGCTCGCCCGCAGGCGCAAACAACACCACGGGCGCGGCAGCAGAAAAGCCTGCTGCCGCGCGCGCCGCCTGCGCTGCCTCCACGCAGCGTGCCAGCGGCTGCGCCAGCATCACCATGCCCGGCCCGCCGCCGAACGGACGCTCATCCACGCGGCGATAGTTGCCCTCGGCCCAGTCGCGCGGGTTCCAGAGGTGCAACTGCATCTGCCCGCTCTCATACGCGCGCCGCGCCACGCCCAGCTCCATAAAGGGAGCGAACATCTGCGGCATGAGCGTGAGCGCGTCAAAGCGCAGCGCAACTCTGCCCTGCCCTGCCTCCGCACTCATTGCAGCGTCCCCGGCGCCTCCGGTTGACTGGGTGCAGCGGCAAAAAGCTGCCCCACATCCACGGCGTCAAATCGCTCCTGATTGCCGCAGAACTCGCACCCCACCTCCACCATGCCCTGCTCGTGCAGCACCTCGCGCACCTCCGCCTCGCCCAGCCCGCGCAGCATCTGCGCCACGCGCTCCCTGCTGCAGGTGCAGGCAAAGCGCGGTCCGCTGCTGCCTGCCAGAGGCGCAAAGCGCGCCAGCCGCTCCTGCCAGAACAGCCGCTGCAGCAGCGTCTCGGCGTCCAGCCCCAGCAACTCCTCGCGCTTGACGCTGCGCGCCAGCAGCAGCAGCCGCCGCCAGTCCTCATCGTGGTTCGCGTCTGGCGCCTCCGGCAGCCGCTGCAGCATCAACCCAGCCGCCACCTGCTCATCGGCAGCCAGCAGCAGCGCCGTCTCAAGCTGCTCGGACTGGCGCATGTAGTGCTCCAGCACTGCCGCCACGCTGCCAAACGGCTGCCTATTTGCATCATTCAACGCCGCCACGCCTTGGTATGGACGCTGCCCCGGCAGGCGGCTGGCGGCGTCCAGCGTCACCGCGCAGCGCCCGCGCCCGTGCACATTCACCATATCTGCCAGCGCCGCGCCCGGCGCCACGCTGCCTGCCAGCGTTGCTGTGGCGCGCAGGCGCAAGTCTGAGTGCACCTCCGCCACCGCCAGCCGCACCGGACCATCGCCTGCGATTTGCAGCAGCAGCGCGCCTTCAAACTTCAAGCCCGACACCATCAGCGCCCCTGCCGCCAGCAACTGCCCCAGCAGCTCTGCCAGCGGCAGCGGCCAGGCGCCCGTTTGCGAATTGGCCGCGCGGCGCTGCAGCACCTGCTGCCAGGCGCCCTCCAGCCGCACCAGGCGCCCGCGCACCGGCAGCCCCTCAAACAAAAACTTGTGCAATTCATCAGCCATAGCGCGCACATAGTGGCGCCGCTGCAAGATGCAAGAGAAAACGCAGGCAGGTTCTGCTCGCCTGGTCGCAGGAAGGAACAAAGACATATACCCAAAGGCAATGGCAATTGTTTCCGGTAACTCATGCTGGCAAGCAAGTCATACCCACCGAATCTTCCTGTAAAGGCGGCAT
>ONTY01000007.1 GCA_900320815.1 uncultured Pseudomonadota bacterium | reverse complement strand
CGACAGGCGGCGCGCTCATGGCCGCCAGCCACACGCTGCTGGCGGCGCTCACCCCGGCGTGGCCGCTTGTCATCGGGCTGCTGTTTATCGCCATGATGGTGTGGGCGCCGGGCGGGCTGGTGGATCTGGTGCAGCGGTTTTCAAAAAAACCAGCCTCCGGGCAGCCACCGGATATTCAAGAAGCATTACAGGCGTTTGAAAACAAAAAATCACCACTGCCGCTGCGGCTGGAAAATCTGGAATATCGTGCCGGCGGTCGCATTATTTTAAAAAACATCTCGCTTGATATTCCCGCCGGACAAACGCTGGCGATTCTCGGCGCCAATGGCGCGGGCAAAAGCACGCTGTTTGACCTGATTGGCGGACAACAAAAGCCAAGCAGCGGGCGAGTTTTTTTAGCTGCGCAGCGCATCGACCATCTGCCGCCACACAAGCGCTGCCACCTTGGGCTGGCGCGCAGCTTTCAGAGCAGCGCGCTGTTTGCGTGCCTGACGGTGCAAGAGAACCTGCGCGCCGCGCTGCTGGCGTGCGGCACTGCGCCGCATGAAGTGCAGGCGCGTGCCACGCAGCTTGCCGCGCAGCTTGGGCTGGCGCGCAGCGCGTCGCTGCGCGCCGCTGATTTGAGCCATGCCGCGCAGCGCGCGCTGGAGTTTGGCCTGGCGCTGGCGGGCGATGCGCCTGTGCTACTGCTCGATGAACCCACGGCGGGCATGGGTGCAGAAGAGGCGCGGCGCTTTGCTGCACTCATCCGCCAGCTGGCGGCGGGACGCACGCTGCTCATCGTGGAGCACGATGTGAACCTCGCCCTTTCTCTGGCCGGGCGCGTCGCCGTGCTGCACGAAGGGCGGCTGATTGCCCAAGGCTCGCCGGACGAAATGCGCGCCAGCGCCGCCGTGCAACGCGCCTATCTGGGCGTGCATGAGGAAGAAAAAGACCTTCCCCCGCCCTCCGCCCCTGCCGACGACACCTCCCCACTGCTGCAAGTGCACGAGCTGCGCGCCTGGCACGGCAGCGCGCAGGCGCTGCACGGCGTGAGCTTTGAAGTGCGCGCAGGCGAGACGGTGCTGCTGGCCGGGCACAGCGGCAGCGGACGCACAAGCTGCGCGCGCGCCCTCATGGGGCTGCTGCCGGCACAAGGCAGCGTGCGCTGGCGCGGGCGCGACATTGGCGGCCTGCCCGCGTGGCGCATCGCGCGCCTTGGCATCGGCTACATGCCCGAAGGGCGCGAAATCTTCTCCACGCTCACCGTGGAGCAGAACCTGCGCCTTGGCCGCAAGCGGCCCGTGGACGCCGCGTTGCAGTGGAGTGAAGAAGAACTCCTTGCCCTCTTCCCCCGCCTGGCCGAGCGCCGCCGCACGCTGGCCGGCACCCTCTCCGGCGGCGAGCAGCAAATGCTCGCCCTCTGCCGCACCCTCATGGGCGCGCCCGCCCTCGTCATCCTGGACGAGCCGTGCGAAGGGCTGGCACCGCAACTCGTGCACCAAGTGCAACACTGCCTGCGCACGCTGCAGGCACGCGGCGGCGCCATCATCCTCATCGGCCAGCCGCCCGCCAGCTTCACCCCCACGCGCACGCTGCACATGGAGCGTGGCCGCATCACTCATTGGGTATAGGCATCATCACCCGTAATAGTTACCGGCAAAGCAATATCAATATATTGAGTATAGTGGCACGATTTTTTCCTCTTGAACTGTGCCATTAGTATCAATGGCCGCGATGCGGCGCATAGGCATGTGTTCTTTGCGAAGCTGCTCAATGCGCTGCACCAGAGGTGCATGCACCGTGCGACATGTCCTGTGCGGACGCGAAAAGCAATCCATCAGGCGTGCGTCGTGCCACGAAAGCGGTGCGCAGCACAAAGACGATGGCCAGCAGCATGCATGCCAGCCCGAAGTACATCGGGCGCCGGCTATACGTCAATATGGCGTGGTGCGCGCCTGGCGCAACGGGAATTGAGAGAAAGGGTGCTTTCAGCATACGGGTGGGAACCGTTTTGCCATCCACAGTGGCGCGCCAATTGGGGCTGTAGGGCACACGCAGTGTGAGGTAGTGTGCGCCGCTGCTGTTTTCAAAGTTGCTGGAAATACGGTTTTTGATATTGTCGTAGCGCACGTCCGGCACAGCATGCGCGCCTTCCATTGCACCAGTGCGCGATAAATACGCCATGCCTGAATAATCAGGATTTTCAAATATATTCCAGTCATGGCCATTGAAAGTGACAGTTTCTTTGTGAATATAGCCAGCGGGTGCGGCTGTACCGCTTTCTGCCATATGGTATTTGACGCCGGACGCTGTGGCGTGAGCCGGGGTGCTGAAGCCGAAGGCGCGCCAGTTTTTGTTCCTTTCCTGGTCCGCCGCGTGGGCAAAATCCATAACATAGCCATTGACCACAGAAAACCAGTACGCCAGGCCATAATACTGGTGAAGCATGGCGACATTTTCCGGGCGGCCATTGACACCGCTCAAAGGCGTGTGCGAGATGCGGAACAGTCCGCTGTCCGCAGCAATGGTGCGGGAGACACTGGCTGGCGATGCCAGATATACGGATGCTGTAGCGGTACTGGCAAATCCGGCTTTAAAGCCGTGTCCTTCATAGAGTGCGCGGATGCCACTGACCAATTCAAACAGCACCAGGCATGAGGCTGCTGCCGCGATACCCCATTTGGGAAGTGTGCGGCCGGCTAGGTGGATGTGCCAAGTATCTTTCCAGCGATCTTGAATATCATTCATTCCCGTCAGCACGACTGCCAATATCACAGCAAGCAAGAAATGGATGATAAATGTCCACCTGAGGGTGTCGCCCTGGAAACTTTTGACAAACGCATTGAACACATAATCTGTGGCGGGAAAGTGCAGTGCCACAACTGCGATGAGCAGTGCTGCCAGGCATTGCCCCTCCTGGCTGCGCCAGTTGCGGCGCCAGTGCGCGAGGGCGGGGAGCAGCAGGGCGGCGACAGCCGCAAGCCGCGTGGCGTTGTACAAATAGTTGACAAGCATATTGGGCACGGAGCGGTCAAACAGCATTCGTGCCAGCAGCAGCGGCGAGTGCGGGGTGAGCATTTCTGCTGTAAAAATGCTCTGCGGCAGAAAGGCGCCGCGCCGCTCGCTGCCGAGAAACTCCAATAAAGCTGGCACCATAATGGGCGCGGCAAGAAGCAGGCCAGCGACATACGCTGCAGCAGCAAAACAATGGCGGCGCACAAGTGTTTGTACCGGCAGCCTGCCTCTAATGGCAATGGAGCGCACCGCAGCATAGGCGCCCAGGCACAGACTGCACATATAGAGAAAATAATAGCCGCACAGCGCGCCGTAGGCTACGGCCAGCGGCAGCAGCCATGTGCGTCTGTCGCCGCGCAGAGTGATTTCATACCCCGTCAGGATAAGAGGAAAATAGATAAGTGTGGACAACCAGCCCTGATACATGGCGCCGCCAAAAATGGCATAGCCGCAAAACACATAGCACAGCGCAGCGGGTACCGCTGCACAGGAGTCCAGTCGCATGCAGCGGCAATACGCAATAAAGGCAAGGCCGGCAAGATACAGACGCAAAAAGAACATGGCGGTGAAAAGGTAGGGGCTGTTTGTATCAGTTACAAAAACGGCCAGAATGTTCAACGGGTCACCAAAGCCATAATAATTGAGGACACCAATAATATCGTCTCCCATGCCGATGGACAGATCAAACGCCGGCAGCAGCCATTGCCCGTGCAGCAGCCCCAGCACAAAACGCTGGAAGTAGCGGCCAATATAGACAAATGTGGGCCAATACTGTCCAACGCCGTCAAGTTTCCAGAGCATGGCGTGGCCGCTGCGGAGCATGGTGCCATAGCCCAGTGCCGCCACCAGTAAAAAGAGCGCCGAATACATGGTCAGCCAGCGCCGCTGCATCCAAAGGGTTTTCATGTTTTCTGTTTCATTTTTACCTAATAAAAAACGCCGCCCGGCCAGTTTACACAGCCAGGCGGCGTTTTTTGTGCCGAAACAGCGCGGCTTAGAGGCGGTTTTGCCCTTGGGCGTTGGCGATGCCGTTCATGATTTCTTCCTGGGCGGATTTTTGGCCTTCCCAGCCTGTGACTTTGACCCATTTGCCAGTGTCCAGGTCTTTGTAATGCTCAAAAAAGTGCGAGATGGCGCCAAGCCACACAGGACTGACGTCGGTGGGTTCTTGCCATGCGTCGTAGAGGCGGGTGAGTTTGCTTGTGGGCACGGCAAGTACTTTGGCGTCTTCGCCGCCTTCATCTTCCATTTTCAACATGCCAATGGCGCGGCAGGGGATGACGGAGCCAATCATCAGCGGCATGGGGGTAATCACCAGCACATCCACCGGGTCACCGTCGCCGGCGAGCGTCTGCGGGATGTAGCCGTAGTTCACGGGGTAGTGCATGGCGGTGTTCATCAGCCGATCCACGAAGATGGCGCCGGTGTCTTTATCCACTTCATATTTCACGGCTTCGCCATTCATGGGGATTTCAATGATGACGTTGAACTCTTGCGGTGCGCTGTTGCCGCAGGTCACTTGCTTCAAAGACATGGGAAAAATCTCTTTCTCTTGAAAAAAGGGGATACCAAAACGCGCCGGATGCTGCATGGCAGCAAAGCACGGCTACTGCGCCGAGTGTAAAACGTCATTGCTGCTGTGCACAAAAAGTGTGTTGTCTGTTGCGCGGCAGCCAAAGCGATGCTGGGCAGCGCGACAATGTCCGCATGACAGATACAGCACATACCCCCACGAAAAATCAGGATTTCCGTGCCGACCCGGCGTTTGAAGCCACGCGCGCGCTGCTGCGCGCCGCCCAGCGCATTGCCGTGATGAGCGGCGCGGGCATGAGCGCCGAATCGGGCGTGCCCACGTTCCGCGATGCGCAAACCGGCCTCTGGAGCAACTGCCGCCCCGAGGACTTGGCCGACGAGCGCGCCTACCGCCAGCGTCCTGGCTGGGTGTGGGACTGGTACATGTACCGGCGCGAGCAGCTCAAAACCGTCAAACCCAATGCTGGGCACATTGCGCTGGCCGAGTTTCAGCAGCGCCACCCGCAGCGCCTGACGCTGATGACGCAAAACGTGGACCGTCTGCACCAGGCCGCTGGCAGCACCGGCGTGCTGGAACTGCACGGCAACTGGGTGGACGACCGCTGGCTGGATCCATGCCCCAAAACGCCCGCGTGCCCGGTGAGCCGTGCGGCGCCGGGCAGCCCGCCGCGCTGCCCTGAGTGCGGGCACCTGCTGCGTCCCGACATCGTGTGGTTTGGCGACAGTCTGCCCGCACAGGTGCTTGCCGAGGCGGAGCGCGCTTCACTCGCGTGCCAGGTGATGCTCGTTATCGGCACATCGGGCGTGGTCTATCCCGCCGCTGGCCTGCCTATTGCCGCGCAGCACATGGGCGCCGCCGTCATCATCATCAACCCCGCGCCCACTGAATTGGATCGAATCGCGCGCCACCTGCTGCGCTATCCGTCGGCGCAGGTGCTGCCGGCGCTGTTGGACGATATTTGAAAATACAAGGTAAAACTGCTGCACGCGCAGTTTCAATATATTTCTGGCGTCGCCCGCCTGCTGTGGGGGCGGCGTTTTTTTTATGCCTGCGGCGCGTGCCTTGCTGCCATCGGCGCAACTGCGTTTGTAAAGAAACTTCCATGCCCGCGTAAAGCCGCGCCAAAGATACGCAAAACATCGGCAAAACCGGCGCCTCGGGCTTGGCGCGTGGCAAAAAGCGGCGCATATTTGCGGCACTGATTTTTGTTGAGCCGCACTACAGCAGTGCGCGGTATATGCAAGGAGAAAGCCATGCACATCACACAGCACACCAAAATGCGTCGCCTCATGCGGGGTGCCTGCGCTGCCACGACTGCCGCCGTGGTAGCCGTGGCGCTGTTGCCCGTCCCTGCCGCCGCTGGCGCGCCGCACGATGGGCGGCGCTTTGGCCCTGTGCAGCACTGGAGCACACCCCAGCGCAGCGATGCGCCGCGTGGCACGGGGCACATGGGCGCCCCGGCGCCCCGGCTCTACAGCCGGCTACATGCGCCGCTCGTAGTCCCGGCGCCTCGTTTTGCACCGCAGCGCGGTCTGCGCTACGCCACATCGCCAGCGCGGCGCCATTGGCGGCGTGGCGACTGGTTGCCCAGTAGCTACCGCCGTCCGGTGCGTGACTGGCGCGCACACCGCTTGCCTGCTCCCCCGCACGGGCACCAGTGGGTGCACTTGGGCAGTGGCTTTGCACAAATCGCCATTGCCACCGGGGTCATTGCCATGCTCATTGGCGTGTAAGGCGTGCGACGCGCTGCTGCCGCTTTTCCGCTCCCCCTTTTTTCAACCCTTCTCAACTGTTTGTCACACAAGGAATGTTTGCTATGAAAACCTTCAGCTTCACCACGTTTGCCGCCATCGCCGCGTTCAGCGCCTCGCTTGCGCTGCCCGCCGCCGCGCGCCAGCCTGCGCCGCAGCAGGCTTTGCAAGTGCACCACTACGCCACAGTGCAACAGGCGCACCACCGCTGGCGTGTGGGGCAACGCCTGCCTGCCAGCTATCGCAAGGGCACTGTCAACTGGCGTGCGCACCGCCTCTCCCGTCCTCCACGCGGACAGCGATGGGTGCGGCTGGGTCGCGGCTACGCGCGCATCACCACCAACGGCATCATCAGACAGCTTGTCGGCGTGTAAGGCGCACCTATCAACGTATCCCAGCCACACGCATTGCAAAGGAGCCGCACCATATGACCACCACAGCACGCTTTGCCAGCATCATTGCTGCTGCCGCGTTTGCGCTGCCTGTTGCCGCGCAGCCAGTCCATTCTTTGCAGCCCAATGACATGCACGACTGGCGCCGTCCCGCGCCGGCAGCCGTGCAGCAGCAGCACCCGCCCATCTCGCACAGTGCCTTGCCGCCGCACAGCGTGCGCCAGCAAAGGACACACATGCACCACCCCCCCTCGCACCGATGGCGCACTGGTCAGCGCCTGCCCAGCAGCTACCGCAACCGCCACTACGTTGTCAATGACTGGAACGCCCACCGCCTGCCCCCGCCCCCACGCGGGCAGCACTGGGTGCAGGTGGACGGTGGCTACGCGCGCATCGTCATTGCCACCGGCATCATCATGCAGTTGATTGGGCTGTAATCACACCTGCCACAAAACCACATCGAGCGCCGCCGCCCGTGCGGCGCTTTTTTTGAAAGGGTGCAAAAAAGGCGAGAAAGACACCGGGCTTCATGCCCATCCAAAAATCCATGATGGGAGGTGTTTGCCAACCCGTTGCATATTGCAGCAGCGCGCCAGCGCATAATTCAATGCGCCGCTCCCCAGTTTTCCCCTTCGCCAATATCGGCAACCAGTGGCACGGCAAGCTGTGCCACGCCTGCCATGAGTTGCGGCACATTTGCGCGCACCCAGGGCAATTCATCTTCTGGCACTTGCAGCACCAACTCGTCATGCACCTGCAAAATCATCAGGGTTTGCAGCTTTTCAGCGGCCAAGGTGTGCTGCACGGCAATCATGGCGAGTTTAATCAAGTCAGCGGCGCTGCCCTGCATGGGGGCATTAATGGCGGCGCGCTCGGCGGCGGCGCGGCGTGTGGCGCTGCTGCTGTGGATTTCGGGCACCGCGAGGCGGCGGCCAAAGATGGTGGAAACAAAGCCGCTGGCGCGCGCTGCGGCACGGCAGTTTTCCATATAGCGTTGCACGCCGGGGTAGCGGTCAAAATAGCGTTCAATATAGCCTGCGGCGGCGCGCCGCTCGATGCCCAGGTTGCGCGCCAGGCCAAAACTGCTCATGCCATATATCAGGCCGAAGTTAATGGCTTTGGCAGCGCGGCGCTGTTCGGGGGTGACATGTTCAGGCGCGCAGCCAAAAATCTCGGCAGCAGTGGCACGGTGAATATCGAGCCCCTCGGCAAAGGCACGGCGCAGTGCCTCGTCGCCGGACAAATGCGCCATGATGCGCAGCTCAATCTGGCTGTAGTCGCAACTGACAATGCGCCAGCCGGGCGGCGCCACAAAAGCGGCGCGAATGCGCCGGCCTTCAGGTGTGCGAATGGGGATATTTTGCAGATTGGGTTCGTTGCTGGCCAGCCGCCCGGTGATGGCAACCGCCTGGGCAAAATTGGTGTGAATGCGCCCGTTGCCGTCGATCATGTGCGGGAGTTTGTCGCTGTAGGTGCTTTTGAGTTTGGCCAGCGTGCGGTGTTCGAGAATGCGCGCGGGCAGGGGAAAGTCTTGCGCCAGGCGCTCGAGTACTTCTTCATCGGTGCTGGGGCGTCCGGTGGCGGTTTTTTTGACAATGGGCAGGCCGAGTTTTTCAAAGAAAATCTCGCCAATCTGTTTTGGGCTGCCGAGGTTGAACTCCTGCCCTGCCAATTGCCACGCCTGCTGCTGCAGCGCATTCATGCGCGCGCCAAGTTCGGCGCTGTGCTGCGCGAGGGCGGCGGCGTCCAGCAGCACGCCGCAGCGTTCAATGTCAAACAGCACGCCGGCGGTGGCAATTTCCAGCGCATAAATGCTGCGCAGGTTTTCTTGCGAGGCAAGCTGCGGCCACAGCGCGCAATGCACGGCAAAGGTTTGCTCGGCGTCTTCGCACGCATATTGCGCAGCTTGTGCGATGGGTACCCTGGCAAAGGGTTTTTGCTGCGCGCCGCGTCCGCATACATCTTCATAACTGATGCCGCTGCGCCCCAGATGCCGCTCGGCCAGGTTTTGCAGACCGTGTGGCAGGTGGGCTTCGAGCACATAGCTTTGCAGCATGGTGTCGTGCACAAAACCAGTGGTGTGCAGCCCGCTGTTGGCAAAGGCGTGGCGGTCGTATTTGAAGTTTTGGCCGAGTTTCGGTTTTGTGGCGTCCGCCAGCCAGGCGGCGAGGCGCTGCAAAACCTCATGCGCGGGCAATTGTTCCGGCAGCAGGACGCCAAAATCATCAATATGCCCAAGAGGGATGTAGGCGGCTTCAAATGGCGCCACACTCAGCGAAATGCCGATGATGTGCGCGCGCATGGGGTCAAGGGAGTCGGTTTCCGTATCAATAGCGACGAGTGCAGCGGCGCTGATTTTTTGCAGCCAGTGTTCAAAAGTATCCCAGTCCTGGATGGTGCAGTACTGTGTCTTGCTGTTTTCTGGAGCCTTTGCGGGCAGCGCGTCGGCAGCATCCGGGCGCTCGGCGAGTAGGGTGGCGAAAAGCGATGCTTCGGGTATTTCAACGGCAAAGGAAGTGCTCGCCGGGGCTGCATCGACTGGTTTTTGTGCGCGTTTTGAGGTTTTGCGTGTACCGCTTTTGAAGCCATATTTTTGGTAAAATGCTGCCAGCCCTTCCTGTTCTTCTTCTTGCAGCGCGAGTTCTGGCATGGAGGGCAAGTTTGGAATGTCGCTGCGGATTTTCAGCAACTCGCGCGCCTTGGGCAACCATTGCAGGGCGGCGCGCAGGTTTTTTCCAAGGGCGCCGCGTATCTCGTCGGCGTGGGCCATGAGGGCGTCAACGCTGCCATATTTCGCCAGCCATTTGGCAGCGGTTTTTTGGCCGACTTTCTCTACCCCCGGCACATTATCGACGGTGTCACCCACCAGCGTTTGCCAGTCCAGCATGAGGGCGGGAGGCACGCCGAACTCGGCCAGCACGCCGGCTTCGTCGCGGCGCTTGCCGCTCATGGTGTCGATGATGGTGATGCGGGGGGTGACAAGCTGCGCCAGGTCTTTGTCGCCGCTGGAAATGACGACGTCCAGCCCCTGCGCGGCGGCTTGGTGCGCAAGGGTGGCGAGTACGTCGTCCGCTTCCACGCCGGGCACGGCCAGCAGTGGCCAGCCGAGCAGGCGCACGAGTTCATGCACCGGCGCAATTTGGCTGCGCAGATCATCGGGCATGGGGCGTCGCGTGGCTTTGTAGGCTGCGTAGAGCTGGTGGCGGAAGGTGGGGCCGTGCGCGTCAAACACGCAGGCGCCGTGCAGCGTGGCGGGGTATTGCTTGCGCAGCGCAGCGAGCATGCCCAGCATGCCGCGCACGGCGCCGGTGGGCTGGCTGGTGGGGTCGGCGGGGTCGGCGCGCAGATCGGGCAGGGCGTAGTAGGCGCGAAAGAGGTAGCTGGAAGCGTCTACGAGCAGCAGTGCGGGTGCCTGGGTGTCAGGGGTGTTGGAGGAAGAGGGCGCAGGGGTGTTCATGCGGGCATTGTGCATGGGCGGTGCAGGCAGCTGTGGTTTCTTGGGGTATGCTTTGGTTTCCGATTATTCTTGCTGGCAATCAAGATGTGTGTGTTGGAGTATTAAGACAATTATAAAATACTCCTTATGTATATCGTTTATTGCCCGCAATATTCAAGGGCAAGTAATGGATACCCTTGCTACAAAGGCTCTGTGAAGGCGCGGTTGTTCCACGCTTGATGTGCCAACAAAGACCAATTGAGTCGCCATAAAAAAACCGCCCGGCAGGGGGCGGTTTTTTTCTTGGATGCTGTGGTGTCAGTCACTCACTCAATCATGTCAACGCTCAGCCCGGCTGTCTGGCTGAAGCCGCAGTCTACATAGGTGATTTCGGCGGTGATGCCGCTGGCCAAGTCGCTCATCAGGAAGGCTGCGGCGTTGCCCACGTCGTCAATGGTGACGTTGCGGCGCAGCGGCGCGGCGCTGGCCACGCGAGAGAGCAGCTTGCCAAAGTCTTTGATGCCGCTGGCGGCCAGCGTTTTGATGGGACCGGCGCTAATCGCATTCACGCGCACGCCGCGGCTGCCCACTGCTTCGGCCAGGTAGCGCACGGCAGCTTCCAGGCTCGCCTTCGCCAGTCCCATGGTGTTGTAGTTGGGGATGGCACGCAGCGCGCCCAGGTAGGTGAGGGTGAGCAGCGCGGCTTTGTCCGAGAGGTAGGGCAGCGCGGCTCGGGTCATGCCGGCGAAGCTGTAGGCGCTGATGTCGTGCGCGATGCGGAAGTTCTCGCGCGTGAGGCCGTCCAGGAAATTGCCCGCAATCGCCTCGCGCGGCGCAAAGCCAATGGCGTGCACAAAGCCGTCAAAGGTGCCCCACGCTTCGTGCACTCCGGCAAACATGCGCTCAATTTGCTCGTCGCTGCCCACGTCGCAGTCAAACACGAGCTGGCTGCCGAACTCGGCGGCAAAGCCACTGATGCGCTCCTTGAAGCGTTCGCCCACGTAGCTGAATGCCAGCTCCGCGCCCTGCGCGTGGCACGCGCGTGCGATGCCGTAGGCAATGGAGCGGTTGGAGAGCACGCCGGTGATGAGCAGTTTTTTGCCGGCAAGAAATCCGTTGGCCATGAAATTTTCTCCAGAGGTCAAAAAAAATAACGCGAGAATTGTCGCATGTACACACATCTGATGGCTCTGGTTTTGGCAGCGGCAGCGGCGCTGGTGGCGCCCGCCGCGCACGCAGCGCATGGTTATGCGCTGTGGGGCGACTTGAAATATGCACCCGGTTTTCCGCATTTTGATTATGTGAATCCGGCGGCGCCGCGCGGCGGTGAATTGCGGCTGGTGAGCAATTTGCGCGTGTCCACGTTTGACAAATACAACCCGTTTACCATCAAAGGCAATGCGCCCGCATATTTGAGTGCGCTGCTGTTTGATACGCTGCTGGCTGCGCCAATGGATGAAAGCGGCAGCGGTTATGGCTTGCTGGCGGAAGATGTGGAGGTGCCCGCCGATCGGCTTTCGGCAACGTTTCGCCTGCGGCGCCAGGCGCGTTTTCATAATGGCGACGCGGTGCTGGCGCGCGATGTGCGCCACAGTTTTGAGACGCTTGTCAGCGAGAAAGCGGCGCCGGGCTGGCGCGTGCTGCTGGCGGATGTGGAGGCAGCCGAAGAAGTTGACGCGCGCACGGTGCGCTTTCGCTTCCGCCGGCCAAACCGCGAATTGCCGCTCACCGTGGGCAGCTTGCCCATATTCAGCCACAAGTGGGGCGAGGGCAAGCCATTTGATGAGGTGGTGATGGATATTCCCATCGGCAGCGGACCATACCGCATCGGACCGGTGAAATTCGGCAGGGATATTACCTACGTGCGCGATGAAAATTATTGGGCGAACAATCTCAATGTGCAGCGCGGCAGTTACAACTTTGCGCGCATCACGGTGAAAATCTACCGTGACAATACCGCGCGGCTGGAAGCGTTCAAGGCCGGCGAGTTTGACCTGATGCAGGTGTTTTCCGCCGGCGACTGGGCGCGGCGCATGACGGGCAAACGTTTTGCCAGCGGCGAGTTGGTGAAAGGCGAGTTTGCGCACAGGCTGCCCACGGGTTTTCAAAGTTATGTGCTCAACAGCCGCAGGCCAATATTGTCAGACAGACGCGTGCGCGAAGCACTTGGTCTGGCGGTGGATTATGAGTGGATGAATCGGCGCATGTTTTACGGCAGCTACAGCCGTGTGCGCGGGCTGTTTGGCAATACGGCGTGCGCCGCCGAGGGCGCGCCGGATGCAGCGCAATTGGCGCTGATGCAGCCGCTGCGTGCACATATTCCGCCCGCCGCGTTTGGCGCTGCTTACGTGCCGCCGCGCACGGACGATGATGAGGACGGGCTGCGGCGCAATTTGCGACGTGCGCGTGCGCTGCTGCACGAGGCGGGCTGGACGTTGAGCGATGGCGTGCTGCGCAATGCACAGGGGCAGGCGCTGGAGCTGGAATATATGGACAGCAGCGAATCGGGCATGCGCACGGTGAGCGCCTGGATGCGGAATCTGGAAAAAATCGGCGTGCGCCTGCATTTTCGCTCAGTTGATTTTGCGCTGTACCAGCAGCGGCTGCAGAAGTTTGATTTTGATATAACCAGCCTGGCGTATCAGGGCAGCATCAATCCGGGGCAGGAATATATGGACTTGTTTGGCAGCCAGGCCGCCGATATGGAAGATTCGGGAAATATGGCGGGAGTGAAAAATCCGGCTGTCGATGCGCTGATTGACCATATGGTGCGCGCCGAAAATCATGACGATTATCTGGCGGCGTGCCGCGCACTGGAGCGCGTGATTGCTCACAGCCATTATTTGCTGCCGCAGTGGTATTCGCCCGTGCAG
This sequence comes from uncultured Pseudomonadota bacterium, assembly GCA_900320815.1. GTDB lineage: Bacteria > Pseudomonadota > Gammaproteobacteria > Burkholderiales > Burkholderiaceae_C > Ottowia. Next base: position 490 of record ONTY01000007.1, on the reverse strand, counting down.
CGCATGGCATACAACGCGCACCGCCTGCGCCGCCCGCCGCTGGTGCCGCCCTATTTGCAGGCGGAGGCGTGGGCGATGGCGACGTGGTGGACAGCACAGCCGTAATATACTCCATTGGAGTTATATATTAATTACCCGCGCAACATGCGGGCAATTCAGCATTGATATGGTGAGTATGTGGCAGCACCGAATAAAAAAGCCCTCGACCGGGGGCAGGCGGAGGGCGTGTGGTGTGGGGCGCAGCGTGCGCGCGGTTTATTGCGTTTCGGCTCCTGGGCGGGGCGCGAGGATTTCAGCGCCGTATTGTTTTTTGAGTGTTTCGTAGTAGCTCTGCGCTTCGCTCATGGCCCAGGCTTGTTCGTAGGTGCGGCGGTCGCTTTCGGTCTGGGTGGCGCTGGCTTCGCGCGGCAGCACTTTGTCAATGCGGGCAATGAGGTAGCCATCAGCGCCGGCGCTGGCGCCGACGTAGGTGGGCAGTTTGTCGGTGGCC
>ONTY01000030.1 GCA_900320815.1 uncultured Pseudomonadota bacterium | reverse complement strand
CTCATCGTCATTGACTTCATTGACATGGAGGAAAACCGCAACAAGCGCGAAGTGGAGGGGCGCTTGCGCGAGGCGCTGCGCCAGGACCGGGCGCGCGTGCAGTTTGGCTCCATCAGCAAGTTTGGCCTCATGGAAATGAGCCGCCAGCGGCTCAAACCGGCGCTGAGCGAAGGCGTTTCCATTCCCTGCCCGCGCTGCGGCGGTGCTGGCCACGTGCGCGACACCGAATCCAGCGCGCTGCAAATCCTGCGCGTCATCCAGGAGGAGGCGATGAAAGAAGGCACCGCCGCCGTCATCGTGCAAGTGCCCGTCGAAGTCGCCAGCTTCCTGCTCAACGAAAAACGCTCCGAAGTCGCCAAGATTGAGCTGCGCCAGCGCGTCGCCGTCACCCTTGTGCCCAACAAGACGATGGAAACGCCCCACTACAAACTCCAGCGCCTGCGCGCCGACGACCCGCAGCTTGACGCCCCCGCCAGCAGCTACACCCTGGCCGAAGCGCAGGAAGACGCCGGCATCACGCGCCGCAGCCAGGCGCCCGCCAACCGCCAGCAGCCCGTCATCCGTGGCGTGCTGCGCGACACCCCCGCGCCGCGTCCCGTGCGCCAGCGCGCCGCCGGCCTTATCAGGACACTCGGTGGTCGTTTGCTCGGCTGGCTGCGCAGCCTCTTTGGTGGCCTGGGCGCTGCCAAACCCGCCACAGGCACCACCATGCGCGACGGCAAACGCAAGCGCGGCAAGTTCGCGCCGCGCACACGCAGCGGCAGCACCGAAAGCCGCAGCCGCCGCGACAGCCGTGAAAACCGCGACAGTCGGCGCGAAGAGCCGCGCGAGGGGCGCGACAGTCGCAATGACAGCCGCAACGAGCGCGCCGAACGCATTGAGCGCAGCAGCAGTGCCAGCCGCAGTGAAACCCGCCGCAATGACGAACGCCAGCGCAGCGAACGCAGCGAGCCGCGCAGCGAAACCCGCCGCAGTGACGAACGCCAGCGCAGCGAACGCAATGAGCCGCGCAGCGAAACCCGCCGCAGCGAACGCACCGAGCGCGTGGAGCCGCGCAACGAACGCCCTGACAGCCGCCGCGAAGAGCCGCGTGCTGAGCGCCGCGAAGAGCGCAACAAGGATGAACAACACGGCGAACAGCGCCGCCGCCGCAGCGAACGCGACGAGAGCGACGAACAGCGCGAGGAACGTGAAGAGCGTCGTGGGCGCGAGGAGCGCGACGAGCGCCGCCGCACAGACGCTGCCGGCGCCCCCGCGCAAACCGCAGCAGACGCTGCTCTTGCGCCGGCGATGAGCGAAGAGGAGGCAGCAGCAGCCCCTCGCTCCTACTTTGAGCGCGCCCGCGCCGCCGCCGCAGCTGCGCCCAAACCTGCGCCCGAACCTGAACCGCACACCCAGCCCGCTGCTGCCGCACACGTTGATGCGCCAGCGCCAGAAAAAACAGCGGCCAGCGTTGAAACTGCTGAAACTGCTGAAACGACTGAAACGACTGAAACGCCAGAAACTGCTGAGGCGCCAGAAACTGCTGAGGCGCCCCGGCCTGCAGCAGCCCCAGCCCAAGCAGCCGCGTTTGCCATGAGCGATGAGAGCCTGTACGCCGCCCTTGCTGCGGCGGGTCTGAGCATGGTTGGCACCGACCCCGCCAAAGCCGCCGCCGCGCAAGCTGCTCTGGCTGCCGAAGCCGCAGCCGCCCCTGCGCGCCCCACGCGCCAGCGCCCCGCGCGCTCCGCTGCCGACGAGCGTCCCCTCGTACTCGTTGAAACGCAGCGCGACCTTACCCACACCGCCATGCCCTTTGACGCCGATGGCGCGGCAGGCGCCGCTGAGGGCGCGCAGCCATAAAGGGCGCCGCCAACTCCCCCACCACCAACGCCCGCTGCCCCGCAGCGGGTGTTTTTTACTCCCTGGTAATATTTCTCATTGCCCGCAGCTTATGCGGGCAAACACATGATACCCCAATAGACTATACGGTAGCACAGCATGACACACCAACGCCTCCATACCATCAGCGACGTGCAATGCAGCAGTGCACAGGCGGCCACAAAAACCCCGTTGTACCAAACCGAATCCACCGCCGGCGTCGTCTGGGTCATCAAACCCGGACAAACCCTGCCCAAGCACTACCACCCCAATGCAGACGATATTTGGATTATTTTGCAGGGCGAAGGCATTTTTTATCCGCAGCCCGGTGAGGAAATACCCTTTCACGCCGGTCAGGTCATCGTTTCCAGAAAAGGCGAATGCCACGGCGCCAAAAACACTGGCGCACACGATATCGTGTTCGTCAGCATTACGGCGCCCACCCCAAGCGGCTATGAGCCAATTGACGAAGAGAAAAAAGCGGCAAACATTTGATACTCCAAATCAAAGCAATGCATAGCCCGCATCTTTTGCCGGTAAGCAGGAGATACCCAATGAATACAGCTCTTCCCACCTCCCTTTCCTGGTCTGCGGACACACGCATCGCCTTCATCGGCGGCGGCAACATGGCCAGCGCCGTCATCGGCGGACTGCTTGCCAGCGGCCTGCCTGCGGCTGCCATCAGCGTCGTGGAGCCGCTGGAGGCCACACGCGCGCGCCTTGCCGCCCTTGGCGTGCAGGCGCTGCCCGCAGCCAGCGACGCCCTGCGCGGCGCCACGCTGCTTGTGTGGGCCGTCAAGCCGCAGCACTTCGCCGCCGCCGCCCAGCCCGTGGCCGCGCACATTGGCGGCGCGGCGCAGCTTTCCCTCATGGCCGGCGTGCCCTGCGCCGCCATCGCCGCCGCCACGGGCAGCGACCGCATCGTGCGCTGCATGCCCAACATGCCCGCCCTCATCGCGCGCGGCGCTAGCGGCGCCTACACCGCAGCCGACGACGCCGCGCGCCAGCTTGCCGGGCGCGTGCTTGCCACCGTGGGCAGCGTGCTCTGGGTGGAAAAAGAAAAACTGCTGGACGCCGTCACCGCCCTCTCCGGCTCCGGCCCTGCTTACGTCTTCTACTTTCTGGAAGCGATGCAGCGCGCCGGCGAAAGCCTCGGGCTGACGGACGCGCAGGCGCGGCAACTTGCCATCAGCACCTTTGAAGGCAGTGCGCTGCTGGCGCAGCAGGCCGTCGACGCCGGCGACACGCTTGCCGCCCTGCGCGAGCGCGTCACCAGCAAAGGCGGCACCACACAGGCCGCACTCGACGTGCTGCGCGCCGAGGGCGTTGCCCAGCACTTTGAAGCCGCCATGCGCGCCGCGCACCAGAGGGCGCAGGAGCTGGGGCGCGCAGCGGCGTAAATCCTGCCGACGCAAAAAAGCGCCCCGAAGGGCGCTTTTTTCATGCGCGCGGCAGCTTCACCGTCCGCATGGCAGGGACGCCCTTGAGCAGCAAATCCCGGTAGAGCTTTTCAATATCAAAATGTTTGGATGGATAAATCTCCAACCGCCCTTCATATCTGTTCAACCGCAAACCCGGGGCACCTTGTGGGGGTTCTTTATGCTTCATTTGGTAATCTGCTTCATAAATCATTAAAAAAATGTCTGCAGGCCCGGCAGGAGCGGCATAAGAACCAGCAGGGACATTTTTAAAATCAACCTGCGCCTCGCCATAGACCGTCAGCCGCTTGCCGCGCCAGCCACGATACATTTCCACACCGCTGGCCTCGTTCCAGGCAATGTAGCCGCCATAATATTCGTTGCGATAGTACAAGCCATCTTCCGCCAGTTCCACTTTTCCATCTGGCACCGGGCCAAACGCATAATACCAGGCAGCGGCAGCAGCAAAAACCAGAAACCATACAAAAAAGAACCAGCCCATCACATCATCTCTGGCGCGGCAGCTTCAGCGTCTGCATGCGCGGCACACCGCGCCGCACCAGTTCGCGCTCCACTTCCTCAATATCAAAGTTGCGCGACGGGTACACGCACAACTCCCCCTCATATCGGTTCATGCGTAGCCCCGGAAGATAATATCCCCACCGGCCATGTCTTTCCACAAAATCAATATCAGGTGCACCATAAATCACAAGTTTTTTGCCGCTCCACTTCTTTTGCAGCTCTACACCTGTTGCCACGGAATAATCAATATATCCCGTGTATAAATTGTTTTGGTAAATAAACGCCTCATCACGGAATTCCACCGTACCCTCCGCCGCCGGGCCGAGGATAAAGTATCCAGCAAAAATAACAATCACCGCCACGGCATACACAAAGGCAAACCACGCCAGCATTTTGCTTATTTCCACCTGCACGGCAGGCAACGCAGCAGCTTCACACCAGACAAGCGCATGGCTCGGCGTAGCCCTGGAGCAGTGCGTCGTGCGTCAGCAGTTTCATACCCTCGGTTTTAGCTTGGCAAATAAGCATCCTGTCAAACGGGGCGCGGTGTTCTTTTGCCCCGGGCGCAAGATGAAGGCTGTCAAGCGCCAAAACGTGCTCCTCCTTGAACGTCAGCAAGCCGCAGCCAAACCTGCGAACATATTCAAAAAACTGCCTTCCTGAAACCGGCATTTTTGCAGAATTCAGCTTGTACTTGATGGCAACTTCCCAAGCGGAAACAATACTGCAATACACGCCGTCTGCATTGAAAATCAAGTCCTTTGCCTTTTTGGACAGCTTGCCATCATCGGTCGCATACCAGAGCAAGATGTGCGTATCCAGCAAAAAACTCATTGCTTGCCTTCAAATAAATCCGCAATCAATTCGTTGTCCGCATCAAAGTCATCGGGCAGAACAAACTCTCCGGCAGCAAACCCTGGAGGACGGAGCGCAATATGCTCCTTGTTTGTAGAGCGTTCGGCAAACTCCTTCATAAAGGCAATCATGGACGCCAGCACACCCTCTGGCATCTGGTAGAGCAGCGCAGTGGCGTCATGGCGCAGGTCGGCAAGTGTTGCGTTCGACATCTCACTCTCCTCGGTTACTGTTCACGCGCCGCCTCATTGTGGCACAGGGGGGGCAGGCGGGGCAAGCCGCCTCACCTGCGGCGCGGCAGGCAGCGTGGCAGGTTCCAGTCGTAGCGCAGCGACAGCAGCCGCACCAGCAGCACCAGCGCCGTGGCGAGCAGCGCCAGCAGCGGCTCTGGCAGCAGGCCGTGGGCAAACACATAAAGCAGCGCGCCGGCGCACGAAGCGCAAGCGTAAATCTGCTTGATAAATATGGCGGGCGTTTCCTGCGCCAGCACATCGCGCAGCAGCCCGCCGCCCACGCCGGTGCACACACCGACAAAAACCAGCAGCATGGCGTTGCCGCCCATATTGACGGAAATGGCGGTATTTACGCCGACGACGGTGAAAATGCCCAGCCCCAGCGCGTCCAGAAAATTAAGCGTGCGGTCATACGCGCGCAACCACGCCACGCTGATGCGCCGTGGGTGGCGCACACGCCAGCGCACGGCGAAAAACAGCGCCAGCCCCACCGCCAGCGCCACGGCTGCATACACGCCATTTTCAAACATGCGCGGCGGGTGAATGCCCAAAATCACGTCGCGCAGCACGCCGCCGCCCAGCGCCGTGGTGAGCGCCAGCACCAGCACGCCGAGAATATCCATGTTCCGGCGCACGCCCATTTGCGCGCCGGAGGCGGCAAAGGCGGCGGTGCCAACCAGTTCCAGCGCAATAATGAAGGTTTGTGCTGCAGGCATGGTGTTTGTTTCAGTCCGCCACGTTGAAAACGGCTTTTTTCACCGCGTCGCCTTCATAGTCAATCAAGCACACCACGCGGCCAAAGGTTTTTTTGCCGTGGACGATGGCGCTGCCTTTGTCAAAAATGGCGCGCAGGGCGCGCTTTTCAATTTCAGTGTTGAGTTGCGCCAGCGTCATGCCGGGCGCTGCCGCGCAAAGCTGCTGGATGCTGCCGCGCTCGCCGCCAATGCGCCAGAGCACAAACGCTGCTGCCACGCCCACGGCCAGCAGCAGTGCCGCCAGCGTTTTGACTCGCCGCTTGAGTTTTTTCATGGCTGCCTTCTTTCACACATACGCCAGCACCAGCCCGGCAAACACGGCAAAACTGATGCCCGGGCTGCGACAAAATGCTTTGAAGCAGCCGGCGCGCGTGCGGGTGCGAATCAAAAAATAGTGCCACACAATCTGCGCCGCCGCCGCCGCAAAACCAAGATATACCGTCCACGGGTGCGCGGGCGGGTGCGCCGCCATGTGCCGCGCAATCACCGCCAGCCATACCAGCCAATAGGTGCAGAAAAACGCCATAATTCCCGCCACGTCAAAGCGCCCCAGGGTAATGGCGGTGGTTTTCAGGCCGATTTTCAAATCATCCTCGCGGTCCACCATTGCATATTCCGTGTCGTAGCCCAGCACGAGTGCGATTTTTCCCAGATACAGCCACAGCGCTTCAATCGGCACGCTGCCGTGCACGGCGGCAAACGCCATTGGAATGCCAAAACCAAACGCCGCTCCCAGCACCGCCTGCGGCATGGCAAAAAAGCGCTTGCTAAACGGGTAGGCGATGGTGATGAGCAGCGCGGGCACACTCCAAATGACGAGCAGCCAGTTTGTTGTCAGCGCCATGCAAAAGCAGAAAATGGAAACTGCCGCGCCCGTGGCCAGCGCGTCGCACACGCTCAATTGCCCGCTCGTTACCGGGCGCGCAATGGTGCGTTTGACGCAGCGGTCAAAGTCGCGGTCGGCCACGTCGTTGACGCAGCAGCCCGCACCGTGCATGAGCACTGAGCCAAGCGCAAACACGGCAAACAGATGCACGCCCGGCCAGCCGCGTGCTGCCAGACACAGCGCCGCTAGCGTGGGCCATATCAGCACCATCCAGCCATACGGCGGCCACACGCGCAGCAGCTCAAAGCGCAGTGACCACTTGCTGCGCTGCGCCGCCAGCGCGGGTGCGTTGAGCGGGAAGGTGTTGAAAGCGTTGGCGGTATCAGAGGGGGTATCAGGCTGCGGGGCGGGCATGGCGGTGTTCCAGGCGGGCGCGAAGGCAAAACGGCAAAAGGCGCGGAGCATACGCAAAGGCGCAGCAAAGGCCGCGCCGAGGCGCGTCTGCGCGCTTGTGCGCGCAATTGCTGAAAAAGGCTGATGCCGCGCAGCGCGCGAAGGTGCACGAGAAAATGCAGCTTCAAAATGACGCGAAAAGCGCGAAAAGGCCGCTGGCGCCATGTGCAGGGTGTGCAGGGTGTGTACGCATTACGGTGGGTATTGCGCTAAAAACAGCGTACGCTGCGGGTAAGCAAGATTTATAGTGTCGGGTATTTAAAGAGATTTATATACTATTTACTCTAAACTCTGTTTGCCGGTGTATTTCGCGGGCAAGTTGAGGATACTCTTGCGAGTTGTGGAGATGGCGATACCGGCGCGTGCAGGCACAGGTGGGGCGCACTGCGCGCTACACTGCGCCGCTGTTGCTTCGCACGCACGGCGCACATGAAAATCTGGCGCCAGCATGGCCGGCAGCAGATTATTTTTTTGAGCCAAGGAATATCGCCATGAACTACGAAGACACACCTTTTGAGATTCACGTGCATGGCGACGTGAAAATCCGCCCCGACGTGGGTTTCAAGACTTTGCAGGAGGCGCTGCAGCCGCTGTGGAAATATGCGGGTGCGGCGTCTTTGGCCGATGGTGCCGAGAGCCTGTATGAAGATGAGCCGGGCATCAGCTTTGAGGTGCCGAACCATACGCTGCATATGTGCTGGACGGTGCGCGGCGGGGAGGATTTTCGCGCGCAGCTCGATGATTTGTGCATGAATCTCAACGAAGTGAGCGCCGAGGGCGCGCCCATTGAGGTGACGTTTTACGACGCGAGTTTTTATGAAGATGATGATGACGACGAAGACGAGGCGGACGAGGAGCGTGAAGCGCGCGATGATTTTGTGCTGCTGTTTGTCGGGCCGACGCCAGCGGCCATCATGCAGGCGCAGCGCAATTTGCTGGTGGAAGATTTGGTGGCGCTGATGGCGCGCCATTTTGAGGAGGGTGAGTTGGGCGGCGTGGTCGCTGAGGTGGATCGCCTGTTTGAAGGGCGCTACAGCGCGCTGGCGCATTCGCTGGATTTGGGGCGTCCGCCGCAGCGCGGTGGCGGCGGTGGCAGCCGCTACACGCCGCGCCGCCTGCATTGAGGCGCGCTGCATACGGCATACATCAGTAGGGCAAGGATGATGAGTATCTCGTCCTTGCCCTTATTGTTTGCGGGCACTAAAAAAGTAGCTTGGAGAGTATTTGATTATTTGAAGCGGATGGCGAAGCAGGCACCGGGGGGTGTGGCGCCAGGCTGCGCTTCGTGCAGGTGGACGCTGGCGTGGTGCTGGCGGGCGATTTCCAGCACGATGTTCAGCCCCAGTCCGGTGCCTTCGGTGCCGCTGCCCAGCGCACGCCAGAAGGGCTGGAAGATGAGCTGGCGCTCTTCTTTGGGAATGCCGGGGCCGTTGTCGCACACGCGAATGGCGATGCCGCCGCCGGGCGGGGCGGCGTCCACTTGCACCGTGACGCAGGCCTCGCCCGGCGCGCGGGCGGCGCCGGCGTAGCGCATGGCGTTGTCGACGAGGTTGCGCAGCATCTCTTTGAGCAACACGGCGTTGCCGTGGCGCTGCAGGCGCCAGTCACCGGCGTCTGGGCCTTCGTAGCCCAGGTCAATGTGCTGCGCCAGCGCGGCGGGCACGGCCTCCAGCACGACTTCGCGCGCCAGCTGTGCAAGGTCAACGCTCTGGCGCGCCATGATGCCCAGACCGCTTTCGGCGCGCGCCAGCGCCAGCAGCTGCTGCACGGTGTGGGTGGCGCGTGCGCTGGCGTGGCCAATTTGTTCCAGGGATGCTTTGACATCGTCGGCGCCGGTGTCTTCGCGCAGCGCCAGTTCAGCCTGCATGCGCAGGCCAGCGAGTGGGGTTTTGAGCTGGTGCGCGGCGTCGGCGAGAAAGCGTTTTTGCGTTTGGATGGAGCGATTCAGCCGCTTTAGCAGCCCGTTGATGGCAAGCACCAGGGGGACGAGTTCTTGCGGCACGGCGCGCGTGTCCAGCGCGCTCAGGTCATCTGGGCGGCGGCGGCGGATGCGCGCTTGCAGTGCAGCCAGTGGGCGCAGGCCGCGTGCCAGCGCCAGCCATACAAGCAGCACGGTCAGCGGCATGACGCTTAGCTGCGGCAGCATCACGCCTTTGATGATTTCGGTGGCGAGTACGCGGCGTTTTTCGCGCGCTTCGGCCACTTGCACCAGTGCGTGGTGCCCGCCGCCGATGGCCACGCGCAGCCAGGCGATGCGCATGGGCAGGCCATGAAACTCGCCGTCGCGCAGCTGCGGCGCAGCCAACG
>ONTY01000019.1 GCA_900320815.1 uncultured Pseudomonadota bacterium | reverse complement strand
TGGGATACAGCTACCGCCAAATGGTTGAGATGAAAGCCGCCGACCGCTTCAACACTTCGGGTTTCTCCTTCGGCATCGGCTTCGAAGCCAAGAAATTCCGTCTGGGATACGCCCGCAATAATTACCATCTGTCGCAAGCCCCCAACTATATATCTCTGGTCCTGTTGCTATGAAAAGGGGAGGACCGACCCTTACAACTCCCTTATCCATCATTAAACAATTAACCGAATATGCACCGTATCATTGTCAGCAATAGCATGAACCCTTATCTCAACATCGCAGTGGAGAACTATCTGCTTTCTCATTGCGAGGAGGGTCAGGTGGTCATGTATCTTTGGCGCAACGATCGCACGGTGGTGATAGGTCGCAACCAGAACCCCTATGCTGAATGCGACGTGGAACGCCTCGAGTCCGACGGCGGCAGCCTGATGCGTCGCGGCACCGGTGGCGGTGCTGTCTATCACGATGGCGGCAACCTCAATTTCTCCTTCATCGTGCCTTACAGCAGCTACGATGTGGGCAGGCAACTGGGGGTTATGCAGCAGGCCGTGGCCACCTTCGGTCTCGACACCGAAGTCAGCGGCCGCAACGACGTCCTCTGCCAGGGGCGTAAATTTTCGGGCAACGCCTTCGCTAAAGGCTCCAAAGGCCGCCTCCACCATGGCACCATCCTCATCAAAACCGATGTCCAGGCTCTTCAACGCTACCTCATCGCCAAACCCGCAAAACTCCAGCGTCACGGTGTCGCTTCGGTGCAGAGCCGTGTGGTCAACCTCTCCGAGTTGCAGCCTGCCGTCACTGCCGAAGGTCTTATTCCCCGTCTTGTCGAGGCCTTCGAGCAATCCTATGGTAAAGTCGAAACGCTCAATTTCGACAGCATAGCCTCCCTTCCTGAAGTCGGCAACCTTTATGACAAATACTCCTCCGATGAATGGAAATACGGTGGCTGGCGCGAGTTCTCAGCCCAGTTCAGCCATCATTTTGACTGGGGCGGTGTCGACATTGCCTTGACTGTAGACGAACCGACTTCCACCTTTGCCAAGGTCCAGATTGCGTCCGACAGCCTCTTCCCGGAAACCATAGCGCGGGCAACCCAATTGCTCCAAGGTGCCTCCTCTGTCATGCCCCCGTCTATCGTCGACGAACAAAACCCACACATATTGAACGATATTTTTACCCTGATATATGAAAAGAAATAGTCTCATATTACTTATGCTGGCATGGCTGTTCTTGCCAATGGGGGTGCGCTCTCAGGACACGAATATGTCCGACATCCATCGGCTTGCCGATTCCGTCCGCTCAGCCATACCCTATTACGATTCCGAAAATCATATCTCCCTGATGCACGTGTTGGTCAATAGCGACAGGCGGTTCCTCCGGCTGACCTTCGACCTCGAAGTAGGCCAACTCGTCAAAGAAGCCGACTGGTATCTCGACTACGTGGCCCACCATCTCAAATGGGATTTTTCACCTCTTGCTAATAAAGGTTTCGAACTCAGGGTTGCCGTAAACCTGCCTAAGACCGATGAGAAAGCATCCAAAACCGCCGCGTTCACCTTCTATCCATCCGACCTCCAGCAAGTCTTCGGGCAAGACCTCGATGTCCAGGCACGTGTCTATCTCGCCGGATTGGCAAAGCACATCAACAGTACCCTGCCCCATCTCATCGGCGACGGCGAAACCATGTACTCCTGCCATTACGACGAAGACGCAAAGGTCATGACAACAACCTATCAGTACACCCCCGAAACATGGCCGGAAATCAAACAATACATCACCCAGAACCTCGACATCGTTCGCAAAGACCGTGCCATGGCTCTCGCCACCGATACCGTCAACCACCTTGCATTTGTGGCCTATAAAGGCGGGGTTACCCTGCGGCATGTCTATCGTGGTCAAGGCACCGCCGATTCGGTGGTAATGACCATCTCTCCCTGGATGTGGCGTACCGTCTTTGAACAAGGCAGCGGCGATGAAGCCGATTGCAGCGCCTTTTTCAAGGAAAACAATTCCAAGCTCACTCGCCAATTGTGCGAACAACTCGGCCCCGCCGCCCGCCATTACCTGCTGCGCACCAGCGGCAAACGCCCCTACACGCTGCGCGGCCTCGCCCTCGCGACCAGCCAGATTGAACTCAAAGGATAAGGAGGAGCGTTTCAGCTGACACGTGGAGCAGCAAACCATCTGCCGCGCACAAGCAGTCCCTGCCCAAAGCCCAAAAGATTTGCGGCAATCTTGCCGCCCCTTTCCTCCGCAATATGCAGCGGGCATAGTCCGCGCCGTCCCCTTTGGTTGCGAGAAAGGAGCGCCACATCCACCCACCTACCCACCCACCAGCACCGCTGCGAAAAAACGCCGCTCAAAGCACCGTGCGCTGCTCCCCGGCACCAGGCTTTCAAAGCTGCCACGCGCCCACCCGCGCGCTCATATTTCAAAAGCCCACCAGATTTTCTCGCCGCCATGTCCCGCTCCCTGTATCTTGCCGCCTACGATATTCGCGACCACCGCCGCCTGGCGCGCGCGTGCAAATACTTCAAAACCTGGCGCGTGGCCGGGCAAAAATCCGTGCCCGAACTCTGGCTCACCGCCGCCGACCTGCAGCGCATTCGCCGCGAAATTACGGACATTATCGATACTGGCGAAGACAGCCTGCACATTCTCGCCCTTGACCCGCGTATGCACATCCACTGCCTGGGGCTGGCCGCAAGCCACAGCGCACCGCATTTTTGCGTGCTCTGAAAAATCCTCTTTGGGCAAAAACACCATCCACCGGAGACACGCCATGAGCAGCCTGTATATTGACCGCCAAAACGTGCAGCTTGACTATGACAGCGGCGCCATCGTCTTTCGTGAAGCCGGTCAGCGCATCGGCACCGTTGCGCTGGCCGGCGTGACGCGCGTTGTTTTGCGCGGCAGCGCCACGCTGCCCGCCAGCCTCCTGGGGCGCATTGGCGCAGCGGGCGCCGGCGTCGTCATCCTCTCTGGCCGCCGCGCCCGGCCCACGCTCATGCTCAGCCGCCCGCACAGCGACGCGCGCCGCCGCATCGCCCAAGTGCGCCTGGCGCTGGAGGCGGCGTTTTGCCTGCAATTTGCCCGCGGCCTCGTGCGCGAAAAAATCGCCGGCCACCGCAGCCTGCTGGACGAACTGCGCCCCGCCCACCCCGCCGCTCGCCGTCCACTCACCAGCGCCATGCAGGCGCTGGACGCTCACCTTGCCAGCCTGGACGCCGCCGCCAGCCTCGCCGCCCTGCGCGGCATTGAAGGCGCTGCCGCCAGTGCCTGGTTTGCCGCGCTGCGCGCTGTCCTGCCCGCCAGCCTTGGCTTTGCGGGGCGCAACCGTCGCCCGCCACGCGACCCCTTCAACGCCTTGCTGTCGCTCAGCTACACCCTGGCAGGCGCCGAACTCGCCCTCGCCCTGCACGGCAGCGGGCTGGACGCCGCCATCGGCTACTACCACCAGCCCAGCCACGCCCGCCACTCGCTGGCCTGCGACCTGCTCGAGCCGCTGCGCCCGCGCATTGACCGCTTTTGCCTGCGCCTCATCGCCCGCCAAACCCTAAGCGCCGAGCACTTTTGCACCAGCGCCGCCAACGGCTGCCTGCTTGGCAAAGCTGGCCGCAGCCACTACTACAACGCCTGGGAGCGCAGCGCCGCCCCCGCCCTGCGCCGCGCCATCAGCGCCCAGGTGCAGCAGCTGCTGCAAACCATCGCCCCCGCCATGCCCGCCCTGCTGCCCGAGCGCGAGGACGAGGAAACAGACATCTAGCCTTTCCCCTTTGCCCAAAAAACGTCTACACAGCAGACACGCGCCATGACTGCCCGCCACCACCTCATCTGCTACGACATTGCCGATTCGCGCCGCCTTGCCCGCATCCACCGCCACCTCAAGCAGCACGCCCTCCCACTGCAATACTCCGTATTTCTCTACCACGCTACGGCAAGCCAGCTTGAGCGGCGCCTGGGCGAACTTGGCGCTCTCATGGATCCGCGCGCCGACGACATTCGCGCCTACCCCCTGCCCCAGCGCAGCCTGCAGCTGCATCTTGGCCCCGGCGCCTTGCCCGCCGACATCCACTACGCCCCCATGCCCGCCGGCTGGGACAGCGCCCCCGACGAGTTTGACCGCCTTGACGACAACGACGATGACGGCGACTGGAGCACCAGCACCAGCACCAGCGGCTGGCTCATCGCCTCAAACTTTTTCAAATACCCATGACAAAAACATTGAATTGCCCGCACTATATGCCGGCAGATACAGTCATACCCAATACTCTCCTCACTCCTGCCGCACGCAGCGGATGCACAGAGCCTGGCACGCGCAACCTCTCTCTGAAAACTCACATACCCAGCATCTTTGCACAGTACCGCCAGTAATATATAACGGTAAGAAGATGTATACTCTCTTAAATCAGCCCGGCAGGCGATCACGCCTGCTGGCGCAACCTCCTTAATAAATCACCCCAAACTGCCCAACAACCGGCACAAACGCGCTATACTTTGCTGCGGAAAAGACACCGCCCGACATCGCTTGCGGCATGCGCGCCAACTTCCATAACGCCCTCGCCAACTCCTTGTCAGGCAACAACTTTTCCCATACCCGCGGGCGCCCCCCAGCCCTGATTTCAAAGGGATTAAGACGGATCGACCTGACTAAGAATATCCGCCATTTCGGCGGCGCCCCCCCAGCCCTGATTTCAAAGGGATTAAGACTTCATCAAGGCGGCCAACAACCCAGCCGTTAAGGGCGCCCCCCAGCCCTGATTTCAAAGGGATTAAGACGATACTGCCTCGCGCTTGCGCGCCCAAAAACTGGCGCCCCCCAGCCCTGATTTCAAAGGGATTAAGACGGAACTCCCAGACTTCTTTATAGTTCGCGTGTTCCGGCGCCCCCCAGCCCTGATTTCAAAGGGATTAAGACGCGGCGGTCACCCCGCCCTTTTTGTAGGCGGCGGGCGCCCCCCAGCCCTGATTTCAAAGGGATTAAGACACCCAGCCGCTTAATGTCTGCCATGCAGCAGATGGCGCCCCCCAGCCCTGATTTCAAAGGGATTAAGACGCGAACAGTTTTGATAAACATTGTTTTGTGCCTCCGGCGCCCCCCAGCCCTGATTTCAAAGGGATTAAGACGGGCGATGTGGCCGAGGTGCGGCAGAACACGTCGCGGCGCCCCCCAGCCCTGATTTCAAAGGGATTAAGACTGCGTGGTGGCGTCGGCGTCGTTGTCCCCCTCGGGGCGCCCCCCAGCCCTGATTTCAAAGGGATTAAGACCCGGCGTAGGGGCACCCCCCTGTGGATGCCCTGGGCGCTATTTGAGCCAGCCGCGCCGCCAGAAAAGCCACAGCAGCAGCAGAGCGAAGGCGCCCATGAGGCCAAGGGCAAAGGGATAGCCCATCGGCCAGTGCAGCTCTGGCATGTGGTCGAAGTTCATGCCGTAGAGGCTGCCAACGAGGGTGGGGGGCAGCAAAATGGCGCTGAGCACGGAGATGAACTTCATGATTTTGTTCTGATTGATGTTGATAAAGCCGACGGTGGCGTCCATGAGAAAGTTGACCTTGCCAAAGAGAAACGTCGTATGACTGTCCAGCGAGTCAATATCGCGCATGATTTGTTTGGCTTCTTCAAACTGGCTGGCATCGAGCATTTTGCTGCGCATCAGGAAGCTGACGGCGCGGCGCGTATCCAGCACGTTGCGGCGAATGCGCCCACTCATATCTTCATGGCGTGCAATGGCGGCGAGCACTTCGCCGGCGTCGTCGTCGGTAACGTTGCCGGCGAGCACTTTTTTGCTCACCTGATCGAGTTCGTCGTAGATTTCTTCCAGCGTATCGGCGCTGTATTCCACGTCGCCGTCAAAGAGTTTGAGCAGCACGTCTTTGGCGTCTTCCAGCAGGCCGGTCATGCGGCGTGCGCGCAGCCGCAGCAGGCGCAGTGCGGGGGCAGATTCGTCGTGAATGGAAAACAGCACTCCGTGGCTTGGCCGGTTTTCATTGACCTGATTCAGAATAAAGGCAACGCGCACCTGGTGCGGAGCGTCTGGATCGGCCACAAGAAAATCGCTGCGAATGTGCAACTCGCCGTTATCTTCTTCATAAAAGCGCGCGGATTCTTCAATATCTTCGTCAATCGCGTCTTCGGGAAATGACAGGCCGTAATACTGCTTGACCCATTGTTTTTCTTCAGCCGTGGCCTCTTCCAGGTCCACCCAGATGGGGCGGAACTTTGCAAGCTCTTGCAGCGATTCAATTTCTTCCTGAAACAGCCGGCCATTGGTGAGCGTGAATACGTTGAGCATGGCGGTCTCCGTGGGCTGGTGGGTGCAGCGCGGGCATGGCAGGGGGTTCTGCCCCCTTGTGTGCGCCGCAACATAGAGGGTAATCGCGCGGATTATGCCGCGCGCATCCCTTGCCTTCTGCCCCTTGTCAGGGGCGCGGGGGCAGGGCATAGTGCCCCTGTGGCGGGTGCGACGTGCCCGCCACCGGCAGGCTGCCGGGCGCAGGCACGCGCCGCACCCGCAGCCGTTCATTCCCTAGCCCTGAGGAGATACACCCTATGAATCTGACGATCAGCGGACAACGCCTGGACATCACCGATGCGCTGCGCGGCTACGTGACCACCAAGCTCGAGCGCACGCTGCGCGGCTTTGAGCAAGATGTGGTGGACGTGCAGGTGCGCCTGAGCGTGGACGAAAACATCAAGGACAAGAGCCGCCGTCAGAAGGCTGAATGCCACGTGCACGTGCGCGGCGGCGAGTTGCACGCCGAAAGCACACACGAGGACCTCTACGCCGCCATCGACGAGATGGTCGATAAGCTCGACCGCCAGAAGGTGCGCTACAAAGACAAGCGCACCGCGCACGGCCATGAGAGCCTGCGCGACGCAGCGCCGCAGTAACATCTACGCCCTCTTTCTTGCCGGTGCGCGCCGCACCGGCGCCGCAGCCGCCCCGCGCCGGGCGGCTTTTTCATACACCACACACAGCGCAGACGCGGCAGGCGCGCTGCGCGCCAGGTTTTTTCCAGCACAACACATGGGGATACCCAGCCATGAACCGCCTTGCATCCATTCTTCCCGCCGCGCAGGTGCTGTGCGGCGTTGAGGCCAGCAGCAAAAAGCGCGTCTTTGAGGAAGCGAGTCTGCTGTTTGAAGCGCAGCACGGCCTCGCACACGCACAGGTCACGGACTGCCTGTTTGCGCGCGAGCGCCTTGGCTCCACCGGTCTGGGGCACGGCGTCGCCATCCCGCACGGGCGGGTCAAGGGGCTGCGCGCGCCACTGGCCGCCGTGCTGCGACTGGCGCAGCCAATTGGCTTTGACGCGCTCGATGAGCTGCCCGTTACCTTGCTCATCTTCTTGCTTGTGCCCGAAATCGCCACCGAAGAGCACCTGCAAATCCTCTCTGAAATTGCCGCGCTGCTGGGCGACGGTGCCATGCGCCAGGCGCTGTGCGAGGCGCCAGACGCCGCCGCGCTGCACGCGCTCATCGCCGCCTGGCAGCCGCCAAAGCAATAAGCCCCCCTGCAAGAAAAAAAGAAGCCACCCGCCATGCGCCCCACCGCTCTGAGCACTTCTGCGCTGTTTGAAGACCACCGCAGCCGCCTGGGCTGGCGCTGGCTGGAAGGGCGCAGCGCCGAACGCTGCTTTACCGACGCCGCCGTAAAGCACGCGCGCTCCGGCGCTGACCTGGCCGGCTACCTGAACTTTCTGCACCCGCAGCGCGTGCAAATCATTGGCGCCCCAGAAGCTGCCTGGCTGCGCGGCGCCAACGCCGCCGAAGGCGCGCAGCGCATCGCCAGCATTGGGCATCTGCCCCCGCCCGCTGTGGTGCTGTGCGAGGCACTGCAAGCGCCGCCTGCGCTGCTGGCGCTGTGCGCGCAGCACGGCATCCCGCTGCTGGCCACGGAGCAATCAGCCGCTTTTGTGGCTGACGTGCTGCGCGCCTACCTCTCGCGTTACTTTGCTGACCGCTGCTCGGTGCACGGCGTGCTCATGGAAATCATGGGGCTGGGCGTGCTCATTCGAGGCGAGTCGGGGCTGGGCAAAAGCGAGCTTGGGCTGGAGTTGCTGATGACGCGCGGCGCCGCCCTGATTGCCGACGACGTGGTTGATCTGCTGCGCGTGGACCCCCTGACCATTGAAGGCCGCTGCCCCGAGTTGCTGCAAAACATGCTGGAAGTGCGCGGCGTCGGGCTGCTGGACGTGCGCACCATCTTTGGCGAAACCACCGTCACGCGGCGCAAGCGCCTGGCGCTCATCGTGCACCTGGCGCGCCGGCGGGCGGGCATGGAAGTCGAGCGCCTGCCCGCCAGCGGCGAGCACATGGAAGACGTGCTTGGCGTGCCCATTGCCCGCGTGGATATTGAAGTGAGCGTCGGGCGCAACCTTGCTGTGCTGGTGGAAGCGGCGGTGCGCAATCACATTTTGCAGCTGCGCGGCATCGATACCTACCAGAGCTTCATCGCGCGCCAGCGCGAGGCGATGGATGAAGCCTCGCGCCTGAACACCCTGATGTAAACAAGCTGTATAGGTATAGCCATCAATGCCTGCAGATTACGCGGGCAATACAGCATAAAACCAATGGGTATAAAAGAATCAGAGGATGTAGCGCGACAGATCCTCGTTGCGGCTGACCTCGCTTAGCCGCTCATCCACATACGCGGCATCAATACTCACCACCTGGCCTTGCCAGCGCGTGGCCTCAAAGCTGACCTCTTCCAGCAGCCGCTCCATCACCGTAGACAGGCGCCGCGCGCCGATATTCTCGGTATGTTCATTGACGGCGCAGGCAATTTGCGCAATGCGCGAAATGCCCTGCGGCGTGAAATCCAGCGTCACATTTTCTGTCGCCAGCAGCGCCTGATATTGACGCACCAGATTGGCGTCGGTTTGCGTGAGGATGGCTTCAAAATCCTCCACCGTCAGCGATGCCAGTTCCACGCGAATCGGCAGGCGTCCCTGCAGCTCCGGAATCAAGTCGCTGGGGCGCGAGAGGTGAAAAGCGCCAGACGCGATAAACAGAATATGGTCCGTGTGCACGATGCCATATTTTGTATTCACCGCGCAGCCTTCCAGCAGCGGCAGCAGGTCGCGCTGCACGCCCTGGCGCGAAATATCGGCGCTGCTGCCACCCTCGGTGCGCGAGGCGACTTTATCGATTTCATCGATGAAGACGATGCCGTTTTGCTCCATGTTCTGCAGCGCGTCGGTGCGGATGTCGTCTTCATTAATCATGTTGTCCGCCTCCTCCTCGACAATCATTTTCATGGCGTCCTTGATTTTGAGGCGGCGCGTCTTGCGGCGCCCTTTCGAGAGGCGTCCAAACATCTCCTTGAACTGGTCGGCCATGTCCTCCATGCCAGGCGGCCCCATGATTTCCATCACGGGCGTGCTTTGCGCCACTTCAATCTCAATTTCCTTGTCGTCGAACTGGCCCTCGCGCAGCTTTTTGCGAAAGTGCTGGCGCGTGGCGTTTCCGCTGCCCTCGCCCTCGCCGTCCTTGCTGCCACGCGCGGCGGGCAGCAGCACATCCAAAATGCGCTCCTCGGCCAAATCCTCGGCGCGTGTGCGCAGCTGGCGCATGGCGCGCTCGCGCTGCTGTTTGACGGCCATATCCGCCAGGTCACGAATAATGGAATCCACGTCTTTGCCCACATAGCCCACTTCGGTGAACTTCGTCGCCTCCACTTTAATGAACGGCGCGCCCGCCAGCCGCGCCAGGCGGCGCGCAATTTCCGTTTTGCCCACGCCCGTCGGCCCAATCATCAGGATATTTTTGGGCGTAATTTCGGCGCGCAGTTTTTCGTCAACCTGCTGGCGGCGCCAGCGGTTGCGCAGCGCAATGGCGACGGCGCGCTTGGCGTCTTGCTGGCCGATGATGAAGCGGTCGAGCTCGGAGACGATTTCCTGCGGGGTCATGGAAGACATGGCGTGTGGCTTTCAAAAAGAAAAAATACTGCCGCACAATCACAGCAACGGCGGCAGTGTGCAATGAAAAGAAAAATGGATTATTCCAGCGTCTCAATGGTGTGCTGCATATTGGTGTAGATGCACAGTTCGGCGGCAATTTCCAGCGATTTTTTCACCACCTCGGCGGCGGGCAATTCGGTGTGCTCCAG
>ONTY01000234.1 GCA_900320815.1 uncultured Pseudomonadota bacterium | reverse complement strand
GCAGCTTGCCGCTGTCGTCAAAGTAGACGCCGACGCCGAGGTTGACTTTTTGCGCATTGGTGTCGGCGTTGAATTGCTCGGTCAGACCCAGGATGGGGTCGCGTGGGGCCATTTCGACGGCGGAAAAGAGGCTCATGGTGGTATGCCTTTATGAACAGAAGGAAGAGGAGGAGGGGGAAAATAAAAAAAGCGCACTATTTTATGACGCAGTGCAGCAGCGGCGCGCGGGCGCTGCGCAAAGCGGCTGTTATTTGACGGCGCGAAGCTCTGCAAGCGAAGTTGGCATGTGCTCTTCCAGCCAGGCAGGAGAGGTGGCGCGCAGCCAGGGGCGAGCGGTAAAGGTTTTCATTTTTTGGCGGTTTTCTTCGCTCAAATGCACAGGATACACGTCTGGGGCGCGCAGCAGCACGTAGTCAAACGCAATGCCGAGGGCGAGCTGGCTGAAACGCTCGCTTTCCGGTTCAAAGCGCGGCGCTTTGGCGAGTGCACGGATAATGGCATTTTTGGCGCGCGCAATATGCGGGTGGACGGTGGCTTCTTTGGGTTGATCGCGGCCCACAGAATAGTATTTGACGAGTTGGTCCAACAAAATAGTCGCGTAGCCGGCAGTGGCGGCTTCGCCATCGTTTTTCAGAAAATCATCGCCCAAAAAACGGCGCGCAATAACGAGGGTTTCAATCAGGGTAGTGCCGCCGTCAGTCACAAGAGTGGGCACTTGAGAGAAAGGGTTGACGGATTCGAGCGCCACCGGGTTGGCCCAGGGGTTGACGACAGAGATTTCCAACTCCTCAATGCCGGCGGCAAGCGCACTGGTCATTGCCAGGCGGCCAAAGGGGGAGACGGTACTGACGAACAGTTTCATAGAGAAAAGTGCCTTGCGCTATGGATAAAAAAAACGCCGCCCGTTGGAGGGGCGGCGCAGCGGGTGTGCAGATTATGCGGCGGCGCAGCAAAGCGTATGGGCAGTGGTGCTGCGCTTTGGCGGCTTGAAACGGTTGCTCCCCTCTTTTTTTGCGGACAGTGTGCTCTTGTTTTTGCCTCGCCTCATGCGGCGGCTTGGCGTGTAGCGGGCAGGCGCACGCAGACCATGCTGCCATCTACGGTCACTTGGCCGTGCGCCAGCAGGCTGACCTGCATGACGACTTTTTTGTCCGTGACTTCCGTGATTTTGGCTCGCATTTCCAATTCACCATCAATGGGAGTGGGTTTTTTGAAATTGAGGGTGAGATTGCCGGTGACGTAGCGCAACGCGGGTTCGCTGTCCATAGCGCGGTTTTCGTGCGCGTAGCCGGCGGCCAGCGCGCTGCCGTTGCCGTGGCAGTCGATGAGCGCAGCAATCAGCCCGCCATAGACGTTGCCAGGATAACCTCCAGTGTACCAGGGCTTGGGCGTGAAATGGGCGACGGTTTCCATATTCTCTTTATCCAGCCAGTAGCTTTTGATATGGAAGCCGTGTTCATTTGATGGGCCACAGCCAAAGCAGTGACTGAAACCGGGGGCGTAATAGTCCTGAAAAGCTTTTTCCTGGGTTTCCATGCTGTTTGTCTCCTGGTGGGGCGCCGCCGTGCCCGGCGTCAAAGTGCAAAAGCGTCGCATTGTACGCTGCACAAAAGGGACGAGCCGTGGCGGGGGAGTCGCATTTTGCTGCAATGCAAAAATGCGTTTTGCAAGGCACAAAAAAAGCGCCGTTGGGCGCTTTGCAGTGGCAGGGAGAAGGTGTCTGCGGCGCCGCTTCATCAATACCCTGAACGCTGGGTTCAGGTGGGTATGGTCAGCACCGGCTTCGGGTTCATCTAACGCGAGATGCTCGCACCAGCCAGGCATTTTCCAAGCCCGGTCTCTTTCGAGCATTGGTTCAAGGAGTGAGACTTGGCTGCGCCGCAGACGGGGGCATTTTAGCCACATGTGCGCGCGTGGGCAAGGCGCGCAAATAAAAAAGCGGACGCGCTATTTTCCGCTGGCGCTGTTGGCTGCGGCATCCAGCGCGCGGTCCATGCGCGTGAGGATGCGGCGCAGGGCGGCGCTTTGTTTGGCAGCGGAGGGGGTGGGTTGCGGCGGAGGGGACGGCTCATCGAGCTCGTAGGCAAGGTTGAGTGCCGCGAGGACGGCGATGCGCTCACGCGCCCTGATTTTTCCGGCATTGCGAATGCGGCACATGGCGGCGTCTACGCGCTGCGCGGCGGAGAGCAGGCGCTGCCGGGCGTCTTCGGCCTCAGGGGCGGCGAGCAGATAAGCCTGCCCCATGATTTTGACTTCAATCTGCTTCATGCGCTGGTCTCATCCGTGGGGGCGGCAGGGGGCAGCGCGGCAGGCGCTGTGGGCGGCAAGGGGGGCAAAGGCGGCAAGACGACGACGTCAAACGCGCTGCTGGCTGCGGTGGCGGCTTGCACCAGTGCGGGCACAGCGGCAATGAGGGCATCAACGCGCTCGGCAGCTTCCGCCAGGCGCTGGCGCAGCACGCTGCCCTCCTCGCTCAATTGGCGCACTTGGCGCATCAGGCGCTCGTTGGAGTTTTGCAGCTCCTCATAGTGCGAGAGCAGGCGATCGAGTCGCTCGCCGATTTGTTCGGGCAGTGTGGGGTTGGGCATGTTCAGGCAGCGGCGGCAGGAATGGCGTTCATGCGTTCCAGATAGCGCGCGATGAGGTCAATTTCCAAGTTCACGGGCGCGCCTGCGGCGAGCGTGTGCAGCGTGGTGTGCTGCACGGTGTGGGCGATGAGGTTGATGTCAATCTCGCAGCCGCTGGGCGTGTCGCGCACAGCGTTGATGGTGAGGCTGACACCGTTGACGGCCACCGAGCCTTTGCGCGCCAAGTAGCGCGCCAGCGTAGCGGGAGCGCAGATGCTCAGGGCGAAGCTCTCGCCCACTGCCTCAAAGCGCACCACGCGCCCGATGCCGTCCACATGCCCGGTGACAATGTGTCCGCCCAGGCGGTCAGCGGCGCGCAGCGCGCGCTCCAGGTTCACGGGGCCGGGAGCGCCCAGGCCGCACGTGCACGCCAGCGACTCAGCGGAAACCTCCACCTCAAACGCATCGCCACCGGGCAGCGCCGTGACGGTCATGCACGCGCCATTGAGGGCGATGCTCTCACCCAGCGCCGCGCCATCCAGATAGCCAGCGGGCGCCTGCACGCGCAATGCCACGCCATGTTCGTTGCTCTGGCCCAGTGGGCGGGTGTGGGTAATGGTGCCAGTGCCAGTGATGATTCCTGTAAACATAGGGAGAGGGCGTGAAATGAACGAAAAAAAGGAAGGTAAAGGTAGCACAACCGCCTTCCCAAGGCTGCGCTGCGGCACTCGGTGCCACCTTACTGC
>ONTY01000045.1 GCA_900320815.1 uncultured Pseudomonadota bacterium | reverse complement strand
GCGGCGCTGCGAGCCGTCCGGCAGTGTGATGTTCACTGCCCGGGTAGGGGAGGGAGCCGCTGCTGGCGTCATGGCAAATCGGTGGTAGTCGGTTGAGGCAAAAGCAAAAGCAGCGCGGCACGGATGGGGCGCGCGCGCTGCAAAAGGTGCGGATTCTAGCTGCGCGCCGCCGCTTGTGCTGTGGCGGTTTTTGCGTTTTTTGTGGCTGCGGAGCGGGCATAAAAAAACCGGCCTGTGTGGCCGGCGTGTATGCAGTGCTTGCGCGCATCAGTCCGAGAGGTGCTGGTTGACCAGTTTGGTCATCTCGAACATCGTGACTTGTTCTTTGCCGCCGAAGACGGGCAGCAGCTTCTCGTCGGCGTTGATGTTGCGTTTGTCCTTGCTGTCTTGCAGGCCTTTTTCTTTGATGTAGGCCCAGATGCGCTTGGTGACCTCGTAGCGCGGCATGGCTTCGTCGCCGATGATGGCAGCCAGTTCGGCGCTGGGGTTCATGGGCTTGGCGAAGCCGGCATTTGGCGTTTTTTGGGCCGCAGCGGCAGGTTTTTTGGCGGATGCCGCTTTTTTCGCGGCGGGTTTCTTGGCTGTTGCCATCTCGGGTGAATCCTCTATGTTCTGTGGCGCGATGCGGGCCGCGCGCCCCATCATGGGGCGGCCCCAGTGCCTGCAAAGCTGGCGCGATGCTACTGGATAACGCCAAGGGCGCTCGTGGTGCCTTGCGTCTTTTTCCTCATGGGTGTTGCTTTCCTGCCCTCTTGGTGCCCTCTTTGGGTGGCGCGGGCACAATTGCTGCGATGCAAACAGCGATACCTCTTCCGCCCGCCCCCCACGATGAGCCGCCGTATGAGGCGCTGATGCGCCATGTCTATGAACGTGGCGTGGAGCGCGGAGACCGCACTGGCACCGGCACGCCCAGTGTGTTCGGCTGGCAGATGCGCTTTGACCTGCAAAAGGGCTTCCCGCTGGTGACGACGAAGCGCGTCTACTTCAAGGGCGTGGTAGGCGAGTTGCTGTGGTTTTTGCGTGGCGACTCCAATGTGCGCTGGCTGCAAGAGCGCGGCGTGAGCATTTGGGACGAATGGGCCGACCCGCAAACAGGCGAACTCGGGCCGATTTACGGCGTGCAGTGGCGCTCGTGGCCGGCGCCCGATGGCCGGCACATTGACCAGATGGCGCAGCTTGTGGAAGACATCCGGCACAACCCCGATTCGAGGCGCCTGCTGGTGAGCGCCTGGAACGTGGCGGAGCTGCCGCGCATGGCGCTGGCGCCGTGCCACGTGCTGTTCCAGTTTTACGTTGCGCAGGGGCGCCTGAGCTGCCAGCTCTATCAGAGGAGCGCCGACATCTTCCTGGGCGTGCCCTTCAACATTGCCAGCTATGCGCTGCTCACGCACATGGTGGCGCAGCAGTGCGACCTGGAGGTGGGCGAGTTCATCTGGACGGGCGGCGACTGCCACCTCTACAGCAACCACATGGCGCAGGTGCGCGAGCAGCTCTCGCGCACGCCCTATCCCATGCCGCGAGTGCGGTTGCTGCGCCGCCCGCCAACCCTGTTTGACTATGAGATGCAGGATATAGCGATCGAGGGCTACCAGCACCATGCGCCCATCAAGGCGCCCGTGGCGGTGTGAGCGCCCTCGCGGGCGCGCCGCTGCGCCTTTTGTTTTCACGGCGGCACAGGCACAAGGAGTATTTGCGAGATGAAAACCACTGATTTCGTGGCCACCGTGTTTGACGGCCACAGCAACCCGGCCAAGGTGACGGTTGCTTTCACGATGGCGGTGAAGGCGCTGGAAAAGGGGCACACCGCCACTGTCATCCTGATGGTGGAGGGCGTGGAGCTTGGGCGCCCGGGCGCGGGTGATGACATGGACATCGGCGCCCCGTTCCAGCCCGTGAAGGCGCTGTGGGCGGACTTTCTGGCGCGCGGCGGGCAGATTGCCGTCTGCGGCGCGTGCATGCAGCACAACGGCTTCACCGCCGAGCAGATGGACAGCCGCTACGCCATCATCACGGCGCCGGAAGTGGTGGATCTGCTCATGGCGGCCAAAGGCACGCTGCAAATCACCTGAGACGCTTCAACGGCTGACGCGCCCCGCCATGTCACCCGCGCCGCTGCACGTCACCTCGCCCGCAAACGCGCAGTTTCAGGCGTTGCGCCGGCTGGTGGCGGGCAAGGCGCGCGGGCAGGCGTGGCTGGAAGGCGAACACCTTTGCCAGGCGGCGCTGGACGCCGGCTGGCAGCCGCAGGCGGCGGTGTTTGCCGCAAGTTACTGGGAGGGAACGGGGCAACGCGCTCCAGCCAGCCTGGCACAGCGCCTTGCCGCGCGCAGCGCACGCTGTCTGGTGCTGGCCGATGCGCTCATGCGCCGCACCAGCACGCTGCCCTCGCCCGCGCCGCTGGCGTGCGTGCTGGCGCTGCCCCGCCCGGCGGCGCTTGACGCGCACGCGCCCAGCGTGGTGCTGGACAGGGTGCAGGACGCCGGCAACGCCGGCAGCATCCTGCGCAGCGCCGCCGCCTTTGGCTTCACGCAGGTGCTGGCGCTGGCCGGCAGCGCGCAGCTCTGGTCGCCCAAGGTGCTGCGCGCCGGCATGGGGGCGCACTTTTCCCTGCACTTGCACGAAGGTTTGACGCCGGACGACGTGGCGCCGCTTGCCGTGCCGCTGCTGGCCGCCAGCGCGCACCAAGGGCAGTGGCTGCACCGTGCGCGCCTGCCGTGGCCCTGCGCCTGGGTCATCGGCAACGAAGGGCAGGGCATCAGCGCGGCGCTGGCGCAGCGCGCCGCGCAGCACGTGCGCATCATCCAGCCGGGCGGGCAGGAGTCGCTCAACGCCGCCGCTGCCGCTGCCGTTTGCCTGCACGCCAGCGCCGCAGCGCAGGCAGCGGCTGATGCGTGAGGACAGGCACTGGTGTGCCATGTGAAATATGACGGAGTATGACGCTATTGCCTGCGTATATTGCGGGCATTTGGAGTCTAGCGATCATAGTATTTAATACTCCACATGCTTATTCAGAACTGCCCACAATATATGCGGGCAATGAGCGTATACCAATACCAATCCTTGGGTGGCGATGCACCGAAATCTACGGTTCTGTTCATGAGGGTATAGCTCCATTGCCCGCATATAATAAGGGTAATGGAGTGTTGTACCAACAGGTATATGAGTGCCTACGGCAGCGCGCCGACAATGCCCATCGCACCAAGGCAGACAGTGAGTGTGGCGGTGACAAAAGCGTGCACAAAACTGGCGTCGCGTGCATTGCCGGTTTTGCGTTTGAGCCACTCGCCAAGGCGCACAAAAGCGCCTTCAATATCCAGCCATTCACCGGCGGCGATGATGGCGGCGGTGTTGGTAATAGTGCCAAAACCAATCATGGCGGCATTTTTTAAAGTGGGACGTGAATTTCGCTGGTGGCGATGTGCACAGCCTCGCCGCTGATGGCAAGCCGTGCGCTGCCGCGCAGCTCGCAGTGCAGCCGCCCGCCGCGCGCCGAGGCTTGGCAGGCGCTGATGGCAGCCCGGCCAAGTTCGTGCGCCCAATATGGGGCAATCTGGCAGTGCGCGGAGCCGCACACGGGGTCTTCGGGGATGCCGTGTTTGGGCACGAAGCTGCGCGAGGCGCAGTCCGCCGTGTCGCCCGGGGCGGTGGCGTTCTGGATGCGCCCGTCAAGCTGCGCGAGCAGCGTCTGGTCGGGGGTGAGGGCGCGCACCTGCGCTTCATTTTCAAAAAGGCACACCAAGTCGGCGCCGAGGAAGGCGCGCAGCGGGCGTGCGCCAAAGGCGCGCTGCATGGCGTCGGTGACGGGAATTTCGCGCTGCGTGCGCTGCGGAAAATCCATTTCATAGAGTTTGCCGTGGCGCGTGACATTGAGCGCGCCGCTCACGGTGTGGAAACACACGGCGCCGCTGCCAGGGGCGTGCAGGTTCAATATGGCAAAGGCGCTGGCGAGGGTGGCGTGGCCACAGAGTTCAATTTCCGTGGTTGGGGTGAACCAGCGCAGGCGCCAGTCGCCATTTTCCGGGACGATAAAGGCGGTCTCAGACAGGTTGTTTTCGCGCGCGAGCAGCATCATGGCTGCCTCACTCGGCCATGAATCCATGATGCACACGGCAGCGGGGTTGCCGGAAAATGGCTGGGAGGTGAAGGCGTCAATAATGTATTGTTTCATGGCTTCTGGTTTCCATGTTCAAGGGCTTCAATTTCTTCGCTGAGTTGCAGCCATTCATTTTCAATGGCGGTGTTTTCGGCGTCCAGTTCCTTGAGTTCGCGCCCGGCGGCGGCGCGTTCTTCCGTGGTGATTGGGGCGGCGAGCAGTTCATGCAGCGCATTTTGCCGCGCGGCAATTTCTGCCATGCGCGCCTCAAGAGCGGTGAGGCGCTTTTTGAGTGGCGCGGTTTGCGCGGCGAGTGCGGCGCGCTGCCGGGCAGCGAGGCGGCGTGCTTCGGCCTGATTCACGGGTTTTTCCGTTTTTTCGGGCGTAGCGCCTGCGGGCGTTTTCCCTTCGGCTTTCAAGGCTTCGCGCCGCTGGCGTGCCTGCTCCAGCAGCAGGCGGCGGTAGTCGTGCAGGTCGCCCTCAAAGGGGACGATGCCGCCGCCGGCAACGAGCCAGAACTCGTCGCACACGCTGCGCAGCAGGGCGCGGTCGTGGCTGACGAGCATAAGGGTGCCGTCAAAGCTGTTGAGCGCGTCGGCGAGCGCCTCGCGCGTGGGCAGGTCCAAGTGGTTCGTCGGCTCATCCAGCAGCAGCAGGGCGGGGCGCTGCCACACGAGCATGGCGAGTACGAGGCGCGCTTTTTCGCCGCCGCTCATGGTGCCGGCGGCCTGCTGCACCATGTCGCCGGAGAAGTGGAAGCTGCCGAGAAAGGTGCGCAGCGCGCCTTCGCGCGCTTCGTCGCTGCCCTCCAGTCCCAGGCGGCGCGCGAGATGCTGCATGTGCGCCAGCGCGCTGGCGTCGGCGTCCAGCGCATCCAGCGCGTGTTGCGCGAAGTAGCCGATGGCGAGGTTTTTGCCCTCGCGCACTTCACCGGCCAGCTGCGCCAGGGTGCGCGCGATGGTTTTGATGAAGGTGGATTTGCCCTGCCCATTGGCGCCAAGGATGCCGATGCGCTGGCCAGCGCGCACTTCCGCTGTCACGTCGTGCAGCACGCGGCGCTCGCCGCCGCCCTCCAGCCGGTAGCCGAAGGCGGCGCCCTGGATGGTGAGCATGGGGTCGGGCACGGCGTCGGGCGCGCGCCAGGCGATGTGCATGGCGGCGCCGTCGGCGAGCGCAGGGGGAATGTCCTGCATTTTCTCCAGCGCCTTTAGCCGGCTTTGCGCCTGCCGCGCTTTGCTGGCCTTGTAGCGGAAGCGTTCGACAAAGCGTTGCAGCTGCGCGCGCCGCGCCTGCTGGCGCTCGCGCTCAGCCTGCTGACCCGCAAGCGCGGTGGCGCGCAGCTTTTCAAAGGCGCTGTAGCCGCCCGTGTAGCGCCGCAGGCTGCCGTCCGCCATGTGCAGCGTGGCGCTGCAGGCGGCGTCCAGAAAGTCGCGGTCGTGGCTGATGGCAATCAGCGTGCCCGCGTAGCGCGCCAGCCAGCCTTCCAGCCACACGAGGGCGTCCAGGTCCAGGTGGTTCGTCGGCTCATCGAGCAGCAGAGCGTCCGAGGGCGCCATGAGCGCGCGTGCCAGTTGCAGCCGCATCCGCCAGCCGCCGGAAAAGCTGTTCACGGGGCGCTCCAGCTCGCTTTGGGCAAACCCTAGCCCGGTGATGAGCGCCTTGGCGCGCGCACGCGCGTCAAGCGCGCCGGCATCAATCAGCGCGGCGTGCGCCTGGGCGATAGCTATGCCGTCGCCCGCGCGTTCAGCGGCGGCGAGTTGTTGCCGCAGCGCGGTGAGCTGCGTGTCGCCCGCGAGCACAAAGTCGGTGGCGCCCTCCTGCGTGTCCGGCGCGTGCTGCGCCACCTGCGCCACGCGCCAGCCGGCGGGCATGTGCACGCTGCCGCCGTCTTCATGCAACTCGCCCGCCAGCAGCGCAAACAGGCTGGACTTGCCCACGCCGTTGCGCCCGATGAGCGCCACCTTCTCGCCCGGCGCAATGCGCGCGCTGGCATCTTCAAGCAGCACTTTGGCGCCACGGCGCAGAGTGAGGTGGTCAAAAACAATCACGGCAGGACAGGGGAGTGAAAGGGAAAAAAAGGTGCGATTTTGCCTGCATGGCGCACAGAAAATCGGCACTTTCCGTTTTTTATCGGCAATGAAAATGCGCGCCGAGCCGCGTGCGTTTTTTCTGCTTTGGCAAAAAGTGGCGGCGCTGTGCGCTGCGCGCCGTGCGCCACTGGCGCCGGGTGAGCGGAGCCAGACGGCGCGTTCATATAATGCGCCGCTTTTTTTGAGCGCCGCCCGCAAAGCGGGCGCACGAAAGACAAGCCCCTTCGCGGGCTTTTTTTGCACGCGCTGCCGTGTATCGCAACAACATCTGGAGCCTGATCCCCCGTGCTTTCCGCCCTGACCGCAAAATTTCCGCCTGCCGTGCTGGCGCTTGCCGATGGCAGCGTTTTCACCGGCCAATCTATTGGTGCGCCCGGCACCACCGCCGGCGAGGTGGTGTTCAACACCGCCACGCTGGGCTACCAGGAAATCCTGAGCGACCCCTGCGCCTGCCAGCACATCGTCGCGCTGACCACGGCGCACGTGGGCAACACCGGCGTGTGCGATGAGGATATGGAGTCTGCACGCGTGCAGGCCGCTGGCCTGGTGGTTCGCAATCTCTCGCTCGTGGCCAGCAACTTCCGCAGCCAGCAGCCGCTGCAGCAGTGGTTGCGCGCGCAGGGCGTGGTGGCCATTGCCGAGGTGGACACAAGGCGCCTGGCGCGTGTGCTGCGCAGCAGCGGCGCACAGGGCGGCGCCATCGTGGCGCTGGAGCGCGGGCAAAGCGTGGCGCAGGAGCACATTGACGCTGCACTGGCCGCTGCCCGCGCCGTGCCCTCCATGCAGGGGCTGGACTTGGCGCAGCGCGCTGGTTGCACTGCGCCGCGCGAGTGGCTGGGCGAGCGGGGCGGTGAGTGGCAGCTTGGCGCCGGCTATGGCGCCGCGCCCGCACAGCCGCGCTATCGCGTAGCCGCGTACGACTTTGGCATCAAACACTGCGTCGCGCGCATGCTGGTGCAGCGTGGCTGCGCCGTGACGCTGCTGCCCGCCACAACGCCCGCCGCGCAGGCACTGGCCAGCAAGCCGGACGGCGTGTTTTTCTCGGGCGGCCCGGGCGACCCGCAGGCGTGCGGCTACGCCATCGAGGCGGCGCGCGAAATCCTCGCCAGCGGCATTCCCGTCTTTGGCATTGGACTTGGGCATCAAATCATGGCGCTGGCCGCCGGCGCGCGCACTTTCAAAATGAAATTCGGCCACCACGGCGCCAACCATCCGGTCAAAGAACTTGCCACGGGGCGCGTTTCCATTACCAATCAAAACCACGATTTTGCGGTGGACGTGAAAACGCTGCCTTCTGGCGTGCGCGTCACGCACGTGAGCCTGTTTGACGGCACGCTGCAGGGGCTGGAATGGGCAGACAGGCCGGCATTTTGCTTTCAGGGACATCCAAAAGGCTCGCCCGGGCTGCGCGACACTGATGATTTCTTTGACCGTTTTATCAAAAACATGGCGGCAGCGCACGCGGCATAAAGCGCAGCGCCGCCACCCCACACCCGCATAGACACGAAAGAGCACCAGCCATGAAACTCTATCCCTTCCCCCAGGCACCGCTGGAGCAGGCCATCGCCAAACGCATGCTCACGCTCCCCGCCCCGCACCGCCAGTGGTTTGCCGAGCGCTGGGCGCAAAAACCCTATAAAAAATCCTTCATGCAGTACAAAGCCATGCCGCTGATTACCCTGCTGGCGAAAGGCAAAAACTGGACGGATGAGGAGTTCAACAGCGAACTC
>ONTY01000022.1 GCA_900320815.1 uncultured Pseudomonadota bacterium | reverse complement strand
CGCCTGCATCCGGGAAAACATCCGCCGGCTGGACTGCGCGGACAAGACGCGGCTGCTGGAAATGCCGGATCAGCGGGCCATCGCCCTGCTGAACAGGGAGCAGGCGCAGTTTGACCTGATCTACCTGGACCCGCCCTACGCCATGGATCTGGCGCCCGTGCTGGCCGCCCTCAGGGACGCCGGCCTGGCCGCGCCGGGGGCGCTGGTCATCGCGGAGCACGCGGCGGGGCAGGAGCTCCCGGCCCCGGAAGGCTGGAAGATGACGCGCCGAAAGGTCTACCGCGACACGGCGCTGAGCTTTTACGAGGAGGACGCATGAGCCGGGCGATATGTTTGTTTGCCGGCAGCTTCGATCCGGTGACCAACGGGCATTTGAGCCTCATCCGCCGCGCCGCGTCCCGGTTCGACAAGGTGTTCGTCGCCGTGATGCGCAACCCGGCGAAGCAGGGGGCCTTCACCGTGGGCGAGCGCCTGGCCATGCTGGCGGAGGTCTGCGCGCCTTATGGGAACGTGCGCGTGCTGGCGGGGGAAGGCCTGACCGCCGCGCTGGCGGCCCAGCTGAACGCCAACGTGCTGCTGCGCGGCGTGCGCGGCATGCAGGATCTGGAGTCCGAGCTGACGATGGCCCGGGTGAACCGCCGCCTGAATCCCGGCCTGGAGACCATTTTCCTGCCGCCCGAGGAGGGCTGCGAGGACGTGAGCTCCAGCCTGGTCCGGGAACTGGCTTCGCTGGGCGCTGATTTCAGTGCATATGTTCCTCCGCAGGTGAGGGACAGGATCGTGAATAAATATTCAAAAGGAGGATCAGGCAATGGCTGACAGCAAACTGCGCGTGTTCGACTATGTGGACCAGCTGAACGTGATCATCGACCGGGCGGCCAAGGTGCCGCTGTCCACGCGCGTGATCGTGGACAAGCAGGACCTGAAGCAGACCCTGCAGCGGCTGGAATCCAGCATCGACCCGGACATCCGGACGGCGAAGGACATCATCCAGCAGTACGACGAGCTCATCCAGAAGGCCAACCGCCAGGCCGAGCAGGTGACCGCGGAAGCCAGCGAGAACGCCCGCCGCACGGTGGACGACGCGGCTGCCCGCGCCCAGGCGACCCTGCAGGAGGCCCAGGCCCGCGCCGCGGAGATCTCCCGGGATGCCGTGGACAAGGCCATTGCCCGGGCGCGGCAGAGCGCCAGTCGCCCCACACTCATCATCTGCAAGACGCACATCGGCCACGGCAGTCCCAATCGCCATGACACCTCCAAAGCGCACGGCGAGCCGCTGGGCGCCGAAGAAATCGCGCTGGTGCGCAAAGAAATTGGCTGGAACTCTCCGCCCTTTGAAATCCCGGACGATGTGTATCAGGCGTGGGATGCGCGCGCTGCTGGGCGCGAAGCGCAAAGCCAGTGGGAACAACTCTTTGCCAACTATGAGCAGGAATACCCGCAGCTGGCCAAAGAGTTTGACCGCCGCATGGCCGCCCGTCTGCCCGAGGGCTTTGCACAAGCGGTGCTGGATGCCAGCCTGGCCGCGCACCACAAGGAGGAAAAAGTCGCCAGCCGCAAAGCCAGCCAGATGGCGCTGGAGACGCTGACCGCCACACTGCCCGAGCTGCTTGGTGGCAGCGCCGACTTGACCGGCTCCAACCTCACGCAAACCGCCAGCACGCCGCCCGTGCGCTTTGACGCAGGCGGCGCCGTGCTGCGCGACGCCGAAGGGCGCATCGGGCGCCACATCAACTACGGTGTGCGCGAGTTTGCGATGGCTGCGGTGATGAACGGCATTGCGCTGCATGGCGGCTTCATCCCCTATGGCGGCACCTTCCTCACTTTCAGCGACTACAGCCGCAACGCCATCCGCATGGCTGCCCTCATGCGCCAGCGCGTGGTGCACGTGTTCACACACGACAGCATCGGGCTGGGCGAGGACGGTCCCACGCACCAGAGCATCGAGCACGCCGCCAGCCTACGCCTGATTCCCAACCTGGACGTGTGGCGTCCGGCAGACACGGTGGAAACGCTCACCGCCTGGGCAGCGGCGCTGGCGCACCAGAGTCAGCCCACCGCGCTGCTGCTCTCGCGCCAGGCGCTGCCCTATGCGCCCAAGCGTGACCTGAGCTGCATCAGCCGCGGCGGCTACGTACTCGCCGAGCCGCAAGACGCCGGCATCAATGCCAGCGCGCAGGCTGTGCTCATGGCCACCGGCTCCGAAGTGGCACTGGCGCTGGCAGCGCAGGCACTGCTGGCCAAGCGGCGCGTGGCTGTGCGCGTGGTCTCCATGCCCAGCACCACCACGTTTGACAGGCAAGACGCGGCGTATCGCCGCGCTGTGCTGCCCGCTGCGCTGCCGCGCATTGCACTCGAGATGGGGCGCAGCGATTTCTGGCGCAAATACGGCTGCGCTGCCGTCGTGGGTATTGACTGTTTTGGCGAATCAGCGCCTGCAGAAGATTTGTTCAAACATTTTGGCTTTACTCCTGAAAACGTCGCTGCACACGTGCTGGCGGTGCTTGGTCTGGAGTAACCACCACATTTTCTTGTCATTTTTAGGAGAACATACAATCATGGCAATCAAAATCGGTATCAACGGTCTTGGGCGCATTGGCCGCCTGGTGTGGCGCGCGGCAGTGGAAAATTTTCCGGATATTGAAGTTGTTGCCGCCAACGGCACACGCGCGCCCGATTATGTGTCGTATATGCTGCGGCACGACAGCGTGCACGGACGCTTTAAGGCAGACGTGGCCATTGACGGCGACGCGCTTGTTGTCAATGGCAAGCGCGTACTTTTGACCACTGAGCGCGACCCTGCCAATGTGCAATGGGGCGCCGCCGGCGCAGACGTGGTGGTGGAATCCACCGGCCTGTTTTTGACCGCCGAAGGCGCGCAAAAGCATTTGAGCGCAGGCGCGAAAAAAGTCATCATGTCTGCGCCTTCAAAAGACGACACACCCATGTTTGTCTACGGTGTGAACCACGGCGAATACAAGGGGCAGACGATTATCAGCAACGCAAGCTGCACCACCAACGGGCTGGCGCCCGTGGCCAAGGTGCTGCACGATACTTGGGGAATCAAGCGCGGGCTGATGATCACGGTGCACGCCGCCACGTCTTCGCAAAATACTGTGGACGGGCACAGCAAGAAAAACTGGCGCCTGGGTCGCACGCTAATGGAAAACATCATCCCCAGCAGCACTGGTGCCGCCAAAGCCGTGGGCAAAGTCATTCCCGCGCTCGCGGGCAAACTCACCGGCATGTCCATGCGCGTGCCCATTACGGACGTTTCCGTGGTTGATTTGACCGTGGAGCTGGAAAAACCCGCTGCCTACGCCGACATTTGCGCAGCCATGAAAGCACAGAGCGAAGGCGCGCTCAAAGGCATTCTTGGCTACACGGATGAGCCGGTGGTATCGACAGATTTCCGCACCGACCCACGTTCGAGCATTTTTGATGCCAGCGGCGGCATTGCTCTTGACGACACCTTTGTGAAAGTCCTCGCCTGGTACGACAACGAATGGGGCTACGCCAACCGCTGCCTGGATATGGTGCGTGTGATGATGGGGTAATCACTGGGTCATCTTGACGAATCAACATCCCACAGAAACGGAGCCACGCGGCTCCGTTTTTACAATAAGCCGAAGAAATGGAATGCAGAAATCTGAAAAGTATCCGGAGCAGCTTTCTCTTGGATTCGAACTCGCTTTTCCCCGGGATACGGCGAATCCAAAGCAGAAAACACCCAACGAGAAACTGCATCTGAATTGATCTCAGATGTTCTGGGCGCACCCCGCGCCACTCTTGGCCGTGAAGCCAATGGCGTGGCTGGTGTGGCTCATATCGGCACACTGTTTCATCTCACTGCCCTTCCCACCATGCCCACTCCCGCCCGCTACGCCGTCATTGGCCACCCGATTGCCCACAGCCTGTCGCCTTTTATTCATGCGCTGTTTGCGGCGCAGACGGGGGAGTGCATCACGTATGAGGCGCTTGATGGAGGTGCGGCGGTGGATGGCTTTGAGCGCGTGCTGGCCGGCTTTTGGGCGGCGGGCGGGTGCGGGGCGAATGTGACGCTGCCCTTCAAGTTGCGCGCGCTGCAGTGTGCGGATGAGGCGAGTGCCGAGGCGCGCGCAGCGGGGGCAGCGAATGCGTTGCGGCTGGTTGATGGGCGCGTTGAGGCGCACAACTTTGACGGCCTTGGGCTGGTGCGCGACTTGGCGGCGCATGGCGGCGCGCTGGCGGGAGCGCGTGTGTTGCTGCTGGGCGCGGGCGGAGCGGCGCGTGGGGCGCTGCTGCCGCTGGTGCAGGCGGGGGCGGCGCGCATTGTGGTGGCCAATCGCACGGCGCTGCGCGCGCAGCAGCTTGTGCAGGAGTTGGCGGCGCACCTTCCTGCCTCGGTGCAGCTTGCAGCGTGTGCGCTGGATGAGTTGCCCGCTGCGGGGGCGTTTGAGGTGGTGGTGAATGCCACCTCGGCCAGCCTGGGCGGGGCGGCGCCTGCGGTGCCGGCGGCGGCGTTTGCGCCGCAGACGCTGGCGTATGACATGGTGTATGGCAAGGGGCTGACGCCGTTTCTGGCGCTGGCGCGCGCTGCCGGGGCGCGCTGCGCGGATGGGCTGGGGATGCTGGTGGAGCAGGCGGCGGCAAGTTTTGCCTGGTGGCGCGGGGTGCAGCCGGATGCGGCAGCGGCGCGCGCGCAGGTGCAGCGGCATTTGAAGCAGCAGGGGATTGAATGCCTGTAACAGCGCCACAGTGTTCGCGCATTGTTATTAGAATGATGCGCCATGAAACTCCTCACCCTGCATGGAATCAATTTGAATATGTTTGGCCTGCGCGATGCCGGACATTATGGCAGCGCGACGCTGGCGGATATTGATGCGGCGCTGTGCGCGCTGGCTAGTGAATTGGGCGCAGAGCTGGAATGCTTTCAAACAAATGACGAAGGTGCCATGTGCGGTCGCATTCACCGCGCGGTGCACGATGGCACAGCGGGTGTGCTGATAAATGCGGGCGCGTGGACGCATACCAGCCTGGCGATTGCCGATGCACTTGCGATTTTGCGCTGCCCCATTGTGGAGGTGCATATGTCCAATATCCACGCGCGTGAACCGTTCCGGCACCATTCCTATATTGCGCCCATTGCGCGCGGGCAGATTTGCGGCTTTGGCGTGCAGTCGTACCTGCTTGGGCTGCGTGCGCTGGCCGGGCTGGCGCAAGAAACACCCGATACCATTTCCACATAACAAGGAGCGTTGAACATGGGCAAACGCCTCACACATATTGCCACGCGCACGGGCGACAATGGCACCACCGGGCTGGGCAATAAAATCCGCGTCTCCAAAGCCAGCGCGTATATGCACGCCATTGGCGATACCGATGAATTGAACAGTCATATTGGATTGTTGCTGTGCGAGGAGATGCCAGCGGATGCGCGCGAGTTGCTGATTGATATTCAGCATCAGCTGTTCAATTTGGGCGGTGAATTGGCCACGCCTGGCATGGCGCTTTTGGGCGACGAGGCGTTGGCGCAGCTTGACGCGGCGCTGGAAACATTCAACGCTGCCCTGCCGCGCCTTGAAGAGTTCATCCTGCCGGCTGGCACGCGCGCTGCTGCGCAGGCGCATGTGTGCCGCACGGTGGCACGCCGCGCCGAGCGCAGCGTGGTGGCACTGGGCGCCAAGGACGCCAGCCTGCGCGCGGCGCCGCGCCAGTATCTGAACCGCCTCTCGGATTTGCTGTTTGTGCTGGCGCGCACCTTCAACCTGTGGCGCGCCGACGGCAGCGCGGGCGAGGAAATCTATTGGAAAAGCGAGCGCCTTGCGCGGCTGCGTGCTGCGGGCAATTGATGCCATGAGCTTGGACAAATCGCTCTAGGCTGCGTGTTGCAGACACAGGAACTGCCCGCCATGCACACCATTCATTTTTATTTTGATTTTTCGCTGCCGGCGGCGCGGCAGGCATTTGCTGAATTGCCGCAGCAGCTTTTGGGAGCCAGTTATTTGGTGCGCTATTTTCCGCTGGGCAGCACGGCGGCGGCGCGTGCTGCGTGGGAGCGCGCGGGCGTCTGGGGCACGCCCAACCGCTATGTGTGCGCGTGCCTGTTTGCCGGGAAAACACCAGAAAACGCGCCACCGGGCGCTGATGCCGCAGCAGCGCCCGCACGCCAGCAGCACGCCGAAGCCGCCGCCCGCGCTGCTGGCGTGCAGCACCTGCCCGCGCTCACCGTGAGCGGGCTGGAGGGGCAGGTGTTCACGCTGCCGCAGGACTGGGCAGCGCTGCGCGCGCAGCTTGCCGTGCCCGGCGAAGGTGCAGATACATCAACACAGATTTGATACTCCCATATATTTCCTTTGACTGCCGGCATCTTTTACCGGCAATGATGACTAATATCATGGGAGTATATAAATCTTTCTCTTTTTCCCGCACGTTCACACCCTGTCACAGCCCACTGCATTGCAGCGCACAATGGCCGCGCGGCTGGGCGCGACAATCTGCGCGCTATGACTGCCTCCTCCACGCCTCCCACCCTGCCTCCGTCCACGCCTGCCGCTTCTGCCTCCTCGTCCCCAAAAAAGCAGGCCAGGAAAACCACCCCCTCTGTACCGCGTCGCTGGCTGCGCCGCACCGCCATTGCCAGCGCCAGTGCGCTTGCCTTGCTGGGGGCGCTGACACTGGGGGCGCCACCGCTCATTCGCTGGCAGGGCGAAAAAATTGCCAGCGAGCTGCTTGGCCGCCATGTGCGCATCGGCGCTGTGCAGTTGCGCCCCTGGTCGCTGGAGTTTGAGCTGCGCGATGTGGAGATGGCCGCCGCCGAGCCGGGCAGCGCGCCGCAGCTGAGCGTGGCGCGTGCCTACGTCAATGCTGGCGCCGCCTCGCTGTGGCGGCTGGCACCCGTGCTCGACGCCATTGAGGTGGAGCAGCCCGTGGTGCGGCTGGCGCACCTGGGCGAAGGGCGGCTGGACATTGCCGACATCCTCGCGCGCTTTCCCGCCGACCCTGACAAGCCCAAAGAAGATGACGGCAAGCTCTTTCCCTTTGCCCTCTACAACATCGCACTCACAGGCGGGCGCTTTGAGTTTGAAGACCGCGCCACCGGCAGCCAGCACACCATCAGCGACATGCGCCTGATGCTGCCCTTCATCAGCACGCTGGCCGCTGAGCGGCAAGTGCACGTCACGCCGCAGTTGTCTTTTGTCCTTGACGGCAGCCGCTTTGACTCGCAAGCCCACGCCCTGCCCTTTGACGAGACGCGTCACACCGAAGCGGCGCTGCGTCTGGCGCAGCTTGACCTGGCACCCTACCTGCCTTATTTGCCAGCCGGGCTGCCGCTGCAGCCCACATCGGGCATGGCGGACGTTGACCTGCGCCTGCGCTTTGAGCAAAGCGGCGCCACCCCCGCGCTCAGCGTTGGTGGCACGCTGGAACTCACCGGCGTGCAAGCCAAAGACGCGCTGGGCGGCGACGCGCTGGCCTTTGAGCGCCTGCACGTTGCCGTGGCAGACGACACGCGCCCGCTGCAGGGGCACATTCACCTGGCGCACGTGGCGCTGGTAGCGCCCGATGTACTCGTGGTGCGCGACAAAGACGGGCGGCTGAACTTCATGCCCGCCGAAGGCGCCCCAGCGACGCACCAAAAAGCCGCCAAAAAACAGAAAGAACAACTCCGGCAAGCAAAAAAACAAACCAGCGAAAAAACCTGGGAAGAAACGCCGCCAGACGACGCCACCCAAAACACTGCAGCGCCCGCCAGTACAGCAGACGCCGCCCCCTCGCCTGCTGCGCCAGAACATGCCAGCGCCCCAGTTGCCGCGCAAACAGCGCCGGCTGCCGCACCAGTCAAAAAAGCGGCGGCAAAAGCAACAGCGAAAAAAACGAAAAAAAAGGGAACGGCGAAAAAAGGCGCCACACGGAAAAACACCGCCAAAAAGAAAAAGAAAACCGCCGCTGTGCTGATGGACGACGTGCTGGGCGCCCTCATCCCTGTTGCCGTGGCGCAAAACTTTCCTGCCTCGGGCGATGTGGACGACGCCACAGCCAGTGCCCAAGCCGCGCCTGCCGCCGAAGCGCCCGCGCCTGACCCCGCGCCCGCTCCCAAGGCAGCAGAAAGCGAAACCGTCAAAACTGGCGTCATGCCCGCTTCCGGCGACGTAGACCTGCCCGTCCAGGAGGCGGCGGCGCCGCAAAAACCCGCAGAACCCGAAAAATCCGCAGAACCCGAAAAAACCACAGAAAAGGCTCCCACCGTTATGCCCTCATCAGGCGATGTGGATATTGACGTGGGCACCGCCGCTGCGCCGCAAAAAACCGCCGCCCCCGCAGAACCCGCAAGCACAGCCGCCTCTGCCGCCAGCGCCGCAGAAACGGCTGCTGCCGCCACGCCAGAGGCTGCAGAGGCCGCAGAAAACACCAGCGAATTGCCGGACGGGCATCTGGACGAACACGCCAGCGCCGACGCCGAAAAACCTGAAAAAGCCGACAAGGCACCCGCCGCTGCCAAAACACAAAAAACGGCGGCCAAAGACAAAACCACCCAAAAAGCCGATGGCGCCGCCGATGTGCCCGTGCACATCCTCATTGACAGCATCACCCTCGAGCGCGGTCGTGTGGAATTGCACGACGCTGCGCCCACCGCCAGCGGCGCCCCGGCAGCTGCCGTGCAGGTGGGAGAAATCACGCTTGCCGCGCAATCTTTCGCCTGGCCGCTTGATACCCCTGTGAGCTTTGAAGGCTCACTCTCGCTTGCCGCCGCCGCCGGCAGCACACCCGCGCCGCGCCGCGCTCCCGCTGTGGTCAAGCGCAGCGCCACTGCCGCTGCTGCCACGCCAGTCGCATCAGCAACACCAGAAGCAGCTTCCAGCGCCACTGCCGCTGCCAGCGCACCAGAAGCGGCGGCGCAAGAAGGCGGTGCATCCGAAACTGCTGTGCCAGAGGCCGCCGCCAGCGCCGCTGAAAGCCAGGCTGTCCCGACGCCGCTGCCCGCACCAGCCGCAAACAAAACATCGCTCAAAAAACCCGTCAAACAATCCGTCAAAAAACGCGCAGTCAAAAAAGGCACAGCGAAAAAGAAACGGAAAACCGCCGCTGTTTGGATGGACGCTGTGATGGACGACGTCATGGGCGCCCTCATTCCCGCCGCCCTGGCGCAGGGCGCCCCTGCCGCTGGCGACGTTGACACTCCAGCCGCCGCTGCGGCTGTCGAGGCGCCCGAACCCGCGCCAGAAAAAGCAGCGCCAAAAGCCGAAAAAGCTGAAAAAGCTGAGGCACCCGCCGTCATGCCTGCCGCTGGCGACGTTGACACTCCAGCCGCCGCTGCGGCTGCGCCAGCCGCAGACGCCACAGAGGCAGCCGCGCCCGCCCAGCAGCGGCAAGCCCCCAGCGTCATGCCCGCTGGCGGCGATGTGGACGACGTGCCCGGCATGGCGCCCGCTGCAGCGGCATCCGTCCAAACCCCGGCTGCTCAGTCTGCAAAAAGCCAGGCAGACAAGCCGCAAGAGTTGCCGGCGACAGAAGAAATGGAAGCAACGAAAGGGGCAATGGAATCAGGCGCCGCCAGTGCCGCCAGTGCCGCCAGTGCCGCCAGTGCCACCAGTGCCGCCAGCGCCGCCAGCGCCAGCGCCAGCGCCGCCGCTGATGACGAGGATGACGAGGATGAAGAGGCACCCCTTCCCGAAGAGCCACGCAGTGCCGCTGCCCCCGCAGCCCGGGCGAACAAATCTGCCCTCACCGCCCCTTTTCACGGGCTGGCGAGCATGGCAAGCGCCAAGGTAGAGGCCGCGCTTGCCAACTTCGCCTTCGCCCTTGTGCGCCCCTACATTGCCCTCTACCTCAACGGCGAGCTTGACGCAAGCGCCAGCGTCAGCGTCAAGCTGCGGTGGGAGGGCGGCGAGAAGCTGCACGCCGAGGTGCCCAGCCTCACGCTGGACAAAGTCAACCTCACCGGTGCCGGCATCGCCGCCCCTGCCGCAAGCGGCGGCGCGGCGCAAGCTGCCGCCAGCACCAAGAGCAGCAAAGGCAAAAAAGGACGCAAAGGCAAAAGTGCCGCTACCGCACAAGCTCCCGCCCCTGAACCCCAGGCCGCGCCCGCACCGCAGCAGCCCCGCGCCTTTGCCAGCAGCGCCAGCGCCAACGACGCCGCCAGCCCGGCAGACCGCGCACGCCGCGGCCCGCTGGCCGCCATTGAGCAAATCGCCGTCAAAGACGTGCAGCTTGACCTTGCCGCGCATCGCGTGCGCGTCGCCAGCCTCACC
The DNA here is from genome assembly GCA_900320815.1 of uncultured Pseudomonadota bacterium. Lineage (GTDB taxonomy): Bacteria > Pseudomonadota > Gammaproteobacteria > Burkholderiales > Burkholderiaceae_C > Ottowia. Next base: position 1,559 of record ONTY01000022.1, on the reverse strand, counting down.
GTGCGCGGCCCGCGCACCACCGTGCTGCGCGCCGCTGACGGCAGCCTCATGGTGCAAGAGTGGCTGCGCAGCCCGCCTGCGGCGGCTGCAGCGCCAAAGGCAGAAAAGCGCGCGCAAGGCAAGCAAAGCAAACCCGCCACACAAAGTGGCAAAAAGACTGGCAAACAGGCCGCCTCCAGCGCGCCTGCCGCTGCCGCCAGCAGCAGCGGCGGCGCGCCGTGGAGCGCCAGCCTGGGCGAAGCCGCCATCACCGGCGGCGCCATTGCCTGGCGCGACGCCGTTCCCGCCCGTCCCGTGCGCGCTGATGTCAGCGACGTGGCGCTGCGCGTGAAAAACATCACCTGGAACGGTAAGGCGCTGACCGGCGCCATACCCGTGGACTTTTCCACCAAGCTCTCGGTGGCAGAGCGTCGCAGCGACCCCGGACGCATTGCCTGGAGCGGGCAAGTTGCCATCGAGCCGCTTGCCGTGCGCGGCAACCTCACCGCCGAGCGCCTGCCCGTGCACGCCTTCATGCCCTACGCCGACACCGGACTGAACATTGATGTGCTGCGCGCGGACGCCAGCTTCAAGGGGCGCGTGCAACTTGCCCAGCAAAAAGACGGCCTGCACCTTGGCGTGCAAGGCGACGCGCGCGTGCAAGAGCTGCGCACGCACAACCTGCCTGACAGCGAAAAACGCGCCAGCGCCAAAGCCGCCGCCGCCGCCCGCGCCATGCCGCACGCGCCCCTGGCGCCAGACGCCGCTGCCGAGCGCCGCGCCAGCGGCCTAGGCGAAGAGCTGCTCAGCCTCAAGAGCCTGCGCGTGGACGGCATCAAGGTGGATATGCAGCCGCGCCGTCCGCTGCGCATCGCCACGGGGCAAACCACGCTCTCGGACTTTTATGCGCGCCTGGTCATCTTGCCCGACGGCACGTTCAGCCTGCGCGACATCGTCGCTGGCGACGAGAGCGGCGAGGCGGCTGCTCCCAAACCCGCCGCCAGCGCCACTGCCGCTGCCGCGCCCGACCCCAACGCCCCCGTCATCAGCGTCGGCCCGGTGCGCATCGAGGGCGGGCGCGTAGCCTTTACTGACCGCTTCATTCGCCCTAACTACTCGGCAGATTTGAGCGAGTTGCGCGGCGCGCTGGGGGCGTTCAGCACCGCCCCCGCTGGTGGCAGCGTGCAAATGGCACCGCTGCAGCTCACGGGGCGCGCACAAGGCACCGCGCTGCTGGACATTTCCGGCAGCCTCAACCCGCTGGCCAAACCACTGGCGCTGGAAATCAAGGCGCGCGCCACAGACCTGGAACTGCCCCCCCTCTCGCCCTACAGCGTCAAATACGCCGGCCACGGCATCGAGCGCGGCAAGCTGAGCGTGGACGTGAACTACACCGTCAGGCCCGACGGCCAACTCAACGCCACCAACCGCATCGTGCTCAACCAGCTCGAGTTCAGCGAACCTGTGGAGGGTGCCCCCAACAGCCTGCCCGTCAAACTCGCCACCGCGCTGCTGGCCGACAGCAACGGCGTCATTGACCTCAACTTGCCCATCAGCGGCTCGCGCAACGACCCCGAGTT
>ONTY01000338.1 GCA_900320815.1 uncultured Pseudomonadota bacterium | reverse complement strand
GCCTTTTGTGGCACTGCTGCTGGGCATTTATGTGGCGCTGGCCATCGTGCACGCGCGCCCTGCGCCCGATGATGGCAAGGCACCGCCTGTGAGTGCGGCGCTGGTGTTTGGTGCGCCACTGGCGGCCTTTGGCTGGCAGGCGGCGATGGTGTGGCAGTTTGCCTATGGCGCGGCATGGGCAGCGGCGGCGTTTGGTGCGGCGTATGCAGCTCTGGCGCTCTGGATGCAGCGGCAGGCGGGCATGACGCTGCTGGCGCGCTGCTTTGCGGCGCTGGCCGCCGTGTTTGTGACGATGGCGGTGCCGCTGGCCCTGGATGCACGCTGGACGGCGGTGACGTGGGTGCTGGAGGGCGCAGCGGCGCTGTGGCTTGGCGTGCGGCAGGGGCGCTGGCTGCCGCGCGCGTTTGGGCTGGCGCTGCAGGCGCTGGCGTTTATCGCCTTTGCCTGGGGGCTGCAGCGGCAAGGGCTGCCCGTGGGCGCGTGGCCGCTGGTGCATTCGGCGGCGAGTGGTGCGCTGGCGCTGGCCGCCGCCGCTCTCTTTTCCTCGTGGCTTTTGGCGCAAGGGGTTCCAGCGGTTTCCGGGGATTTGCCACCGGGCGAGGCGCACTGGCTAGAGCGCCTTTCCATGCGCTGTGCGCGTGCCTGGGGCGCGTTTGAAGAAAAACTGCCGCTGCCGCTGCTGGCGTGGGGTTTTGCGCTGGCGTGCGCGGCGTGGCGGCTGGAGTTGGCGCGGCGCAGCTTTGGCACGCTGCCCGCTGATGCGCCGCTGGGCGCCATGCCTCCCCTGGAGCCAGCGTATGCACAGGCAGTCGCGATGCCGCTGTGGATGCTGGTGCCTGTGCTGCTGGCGGCGGCGCTGCTGGCGTTTGCCAAAAAACTGCGCTGGCCGCAGGCGGCGCTGCCGGCGCGGCTGGCGCTGCTGTGGATGGCGTGGCGCTTCGTGGCGGATTGGGCACTTTCGCGCAGCGTGCTGGACGGTGCCGCACCGCTGGCGTGGCCGTTGGCGTTGGCAGCGCAGGCGTGGATGCTGCGCCGCCTGGAGAGCAGCGATGGCGCGCGCCGCTGGCTGCCGTGGCTGCATGCGGGCACGCTGTGGCTGTTGTGGGTGCTGGCGTTCAACGTAAAACCTGGTAAAGGTGGTCAAAAGTTCATGGAAGATGGCATGGAGCGCACGGCGCTGGGCAGCCATTGGACGCGCTGCGTGCTGCTGGCGGCGGGCGCAGCGGCGCTGGCGCTGCTCACGCGCTGGGTGCAGAGGGGCAGGCGCACCCAAACCACACGCTGGCCGCTGGCGCTGCATGCACGCACGTGCCTCTGGGAAGGGGCGCTGCCGCTGGCTGCCGGGCTGGCGTTGCTTGCGCTGGCGGCGGCGTGGGTTTCGTCCGGCAGTGCCTGGCCGCTCGCCCTGCCCTACGTGCCGCTGCTCAACACGGGCGATGCACCGCTGGTGCTGGCAGCAGCGGCGCTGCTGTTCTGGCGGCGCGCGGTGCTGCGCTTTTCACCCGCCATTGAAGCGGCGCTGCGCTTTTTGAGCGGGCGCGTGTTCTGGGCAGCGGCGGGCGTGGCGGCGTTCATCGCCATCAGCACGGTGTGGCTGCGCGTGGCGCACCACTGGTTTGGCGTGCCGTGGCGAGTGGGGGATTTGGCCGAGAGTTTCGTTGTGCAGGCGGGCTACTCCATCCTCTGGTCGCTGCTCGCGCTGGCGCTGATGGTGGCGGCGCACCGCCGCCGCCTGCGCGCGCTCTGGCTTGGCGGCGCGGCGCTGCTGGCGCTGGTGACGGTGAAGCTGCTGCTGGTGGACCTGGCCAACCACGGCGGCGCCGAGCGCATCGTCGCCTTTATCAGCGTGGGCGCGCTCATGCTGCTCATTGGCTGGCTGACGCCGATTCCACCGGCGCACTCAGCGTTGCCCGCGCCGCACGCGGCACCTGAAAAAACTGAGAATGCCGGGCAAAATATGGCCTAGCTTGCCCCGTGGTGGCCTGCCTGTTTTTTCCCGCAAAGCAACTGCAAAACCCGCCAGCAATGCTGCCCCTTTCCTCTGTTGAGTTCGTTTCCGTTGAATTCGCGTTTTTCTTTGCGCTGTTTTTGCCACTGTATTGGCTGGCGGCGCCAGCGCCGCGCGTGCAAAACGTGATGCTGCTGTTGGCGAGTTTTGCATGGCTGGTGCTGCTGAATGTGGCGTTTGCTGCGGCGCTGGCAGCGTATGCGTTTTTTGTTGCTTTTGTAGGACGCATGATTGACAGCGAGCGGCAAGCGGCGTTTGACCGCGCGCTGGTGCGCGC
>ONTY01000093.1 GCA_900320815.1 uncultured Pseudomonadota bacterium | reverse complement strand
TTCACGAAAATGCAATGCGCCACAGCACTATGCCAGGCACAATCAAATTTGTGCAGATTTCAGCGCGCACCCAGCCCTGCACCTCTTCAAAATATGCCTCCTGCGGCGCCAGCGCAGTCATAGGCAATATATTTGACCGGATGCTGCTCAAAATCAAATGGATCGTGCGGGAAATAAAAAATCTCCTGTGCATCAAAATAAAAACCGGCCATGAACAAAGTCACCACGGCAAGGGCGCCAAAGAGCACGCGGTCGGGCCAGTGCATCCTCAAACTCCATCAACCCCAGTGTCTATGCCCTATTGCCTGCATATCTTGCGGGCAGGAATCCTTATCGTGTTGATGAAATACCAATATATTGAGAGTATTTTTCAGTGCCTGCGTGCAAATTCCTCCGCCACGTCGCCCACAGCACACGGGCGGCTTTCTTTTTGCACACATTGCGCGCGGCGCTGGCGGCGGGCGCAAAAATGCACTTGGCAGCGCAGTATGGCAGGCGCACACTGCGCGCCTGTTGCCGCTTTGGGCGGTTTTTTTCAAGGAATGTGCTGTCATGCTGAAACTGCTCTCCACTGCCCCTGCTGCCTTGTTGGCGGCAAAAGCCTTGCCTGCTGCCGTGCTGGCAAGCGCCGCGCTGCTGGCGCTGCCTGTGCAGGCGCAACACGTGTACCGCTGCCCAGGGCCGGACGGACGCATGATGTATACGGACAAGCCCTGCTCATCTGGCGAGCGGCTGCGGATGAATCCCAAAACGATTGGCGCAGGCTTCCGGCGCGAAGCACCACTGCGGGTACGCAATTCACGCACACAGCGCGCCACCGCTACCACGACTGCCACCACCCCTGCCCCACAGGCGACGGACGGAACGCCAGCTGCTTCGGGAGGCGGCGTGCAGTTCTGAGGTTTTATACCCATAGCCCTTTTGCCTCATCTCCCGCAATATTTGCGGGTAGTAATGGTTATACCGGTAGATTATTTATAAAGGTGCTATCGGTATAACTTCGTCGCCATTATCTTTTGCGGGCAATACAAAGTTTTACCGTGGAGTATCTTCTTTCCATCATCAATGCGACGGCAGCACCAGCGCCGCACACATGATGAACGCGCCCAGCAGCGCATAAAACACGCGCGCACCATCACGCCCCAGAAAACGGACAAAAAGATTGGCTTTGGCGTTTTCAAAAAATCAGTCCCAGGCGCCAAGGGAAGCGGCAATGCACATGGTGCCAGCGAGAAACATCAGGATATTCATGCCGCGTCAATACAGCAAATGATCTTTCCTTTTTTACGCTGCCATGGAAAATCTGCCCTCTCTTGCCAGCCTGTTTGCGCGAGTGTTTGGCTTTACCCTTCTGGTTCTTATCGCTGCTGCCGTGTGCCGCCCCGCGGCGCCCTTGTTTTCACGCCTGCGCGCCTATTTTTCAAAATCTGCGCGCCTGCTGCGTGCGGCCAAGGTTGGCAATGCCGCTGCCGTGCGGCGCCTGCTGGCGGCGGGTGCGGATGTCAACACGCAAGACGCCGGCGCGTGGACGCCGCTGCTGTGGGCGGCGCAGCAGGGGCACGCAGCGGTGCTGCGGCTGCTGCTTGAAAATGGCGCCAATATTGGGCACCAGGGTTTTATTTATGGCAGCACAAACCCGGGCTGGAGTGCGCTCACGCTCTCGGTCAATGGTGGCCATATTGAATGCACAAAAATCTTGCTGAAATATGGCGCCACGGATAAGGATAAGGCGCTTGGAAGCGCCCTCTGGGGCGGGCGCCGCGATATTGCCGCATTGCTGAAAGAATATGGTGCCGACGCTACAACCGTGACCAACCGGGCAGACCGCCACGGCAGGACTGATTTGATGGGCGCCGCCGAAGAAGGGCGTGCTGATACCGTGCGGCTGCTCATTGAGTTTGGTGCAGATGTCAACGCCAGGGACGAAGCGGGGCAGACGGCGCTGATGGAAGCTGCCTTGATGGACGGCGCCGAGATCGTGCAGCTGCTGCTGGCGGCGGGTGCGGATGCTGGTGCGACGAATCACGAAGGCAAGACGGCGCTGGCCATTGCACGCGAATGGGGCTGCGCCGCTGCCGCCCGTGTGCTGGAGGCTGCCGCAGCGGCGGCGTAAGGCCACACACATTGCACGGGAAGCAGGCATCAAGCCATCAACCTGTCTCTGTCTGCATCAGCAGCATGGCTGCTGCCTTTGCACAGGCCACTGCGCCCTTGGCGTGGGACGAAAGCGGAAACGCACACCGTTAAAGTACGGCTTTTTCGCCTTTCGGCGCCGCCCTACGCCGCAGCGCAGCATGCCGGGCGCAGCCCTTCCCGATGTCCCAGGTCAATACTCATAGCCCATTGATTCAACGCAGCCGCAAGGAAGCCATGCTCATGGCTGCCTCCATGATTGCGCGCAGCGTTGACGCTGCGCTGCCTTCGCTCGAAGAGCAAGAGAGGCTGGCGCGCTCGCTGGCACGCCGCCGCCGCCTGGCTGCGGCACTGGCCGCACTCATCAAACGCCGCGCATTGTTGAGCAGCGGCTACGCCCGGGCTATCGATCGCGCCATCGGCGACGACTTGCAGCACAGCGCCGAACACCCGGACAGCCGCCCGCAGCCTGAGCGCCGCCCCTCGGCTGGGCCGGACTTCGGCTTCACTCTCATTGAAGACGAGGAAGTCGCGCGCTTTGTGGAAGCCTCGCGCCTGCAGCAGGTCGCCATGCCCGTGGTGGAAGACGTACTCACACGCCTGGACTCGCTGATGAGTTCGGCGCTCGGCCTGCCCGTGGTGCGCCCCGACCTCAACCCGCTGCGCCCCGATGTGCTGTGCGGCGCGCTGCTTGGCCTCATTGACAGCGTCTCCGAGCCGCCGGAAATCCGCTCCACCTGGATTCGCTACCTCTCGCAGCCCTTCGCGCTTGAGCTCAAGCGCCTGTATGAGACCGTTGTCAGCTTGCTGCAGGGTCAGGGTGTGGAGGCCGCGCGCTACCGCCTCAAACTCTCCGTCGTCCCAGCCGCCGCTGCTGCGCCAGCAGCTGCTGCTGCGCCGCCTCCGGTGCCTGGCGCTCCCGTCACGCCGGCTGGCGCCATCGTCATCCCTGGCGGTGTGCCCGCTGCTGGCTTTGCGGCTGGCATGCCTGCCGCACCCGCCGGCCCCATCCTCGCCATGCCGGAGTTGGCGCAAATCCACGCCCCCGCCGCGCAAGCGCTGGTGCACGACTTCCTCTACCGCCCGCAGTGGGTGGGCGAGCACGACCAGGCGCTGCCCGCCGACTACTACGCCGCCGTGCAAGCGCAAATGGCGCAAGCCATGCAAGAGGCCGAGCAGGTGCAGTGGAGCGAAAGCTCTTTTGTCATGCAGCGCGAAGCCGACGAAGCGATCAGCGTCGTTGAGCGCCCGCGCCGCGCGCTCAACGCCTCAATGGCGCTGCCGCCGCAGTTGTGGGGCGAAATGGCGCTGCCTGCCGTGCGCATGCAAACGCTCATGGGCCTCAAAGCCAAGGCGCAAAAACTCAGCCAGGCGTTGGGGCTCAGTGCCGTGCGCATGCTCATCGACCAGGTCGCGGGTGACGAGCGCGTGCTGCCCGCCGTGCGCGAAGCCTTCATTGCGCTGGAGCCCGCGCTGCTGCGTATGGCCATGAGCGACCCGCGCTTTTTTGGCGACGACGCGCACCCCGCGCGCCGCCTCATTGAAGACATCGCGCAGCGCAGCTTCAAATACAACGACGAATACGGCGAAGAGTTCGAACGCTTCATGGCGCCCGTGCGCGGCGCCGTGCGCCAGTTGGACGAAGAAGACCCCATCGACGCGCGCGCTTTTGACGCACGCCTGCAAGCGCTGCACATGCGCTGGCAGGCCGAAGACAGCATGGAGCAGGCCGCCGGCGACGAAGGGCAACGCTCCATGCGCTTTGCGCAGCAGCGCCAGGAGATGGCGGACGAAATTGCGCGCGAACTCTCCATGCGCTCTGACATTCTGGACGCGCCCGTCATCGTTGCCGACTTCCTCTACCGCGACTGGTCGCTGGTCATCGCCCATGCGCGCCTGACCGACAAACGCGGCCAAATGGACCCGGGCGGCTATCTGGCCGCCGTCACCGACCTGCTGTGGAGTGTGAACGCCGAGGCCGTCCTCAAAGCGCCCGCGCGCCTGTTTGAAATCGTCCCGCAGCTGCTGAAAACCCTGCGCGGCGGCTTGAAGATGCTGGGCAAAGAGCCAGAAGACACCGAAGAGTTCTTTGCCGCTCTCATGCGCTACCACGCCCCTGCGCTGCGGCTGCGGCGCATGGCGCGCGACGCTGGCAGCAGCAGCCAGCAGCCGCTGGCCGAAGAACTCGCCCTGCCCAGCCGCGAAGCCGTCCTCCCCGCCGAACGCCCGCAGCCGCAAACTGCTGCGACCCCCTGGATGGGGCCAGGCGAACTCGCCGCCGCCGGCTTTGAAGAAGGCATCGACGCCACCACCACACAAATGCCGCTGGACGCCTTTGCGTCCAGCGCCGCCCCGCTGCCAGATACCCAGGCCGACGAGGCCGCTGACACCACCGACAGCGGCTTTGCCCGCACCCAGGTTCTCGCCCCCAACGAGTGCCCCTCCACCGCCGCTGCCCCAGCAGCAGCCCAGAAGCAGCCCAGCGATGCAGCAGCGCAAAGCAGCTCCCCGCCCCCCGCGGCCACACCCAAGGCTGGCCGCACCGCTGCGGCCTCACCGCAGGCCACTGCCACTGCCACTGCCCAAGCAAAAAAAGAAAACACCCCGCCGCTGCCTCTCTCCTCCACCGACAGCACCGACAGCGACGAAGAGCGCGAACAAGCACGCCTGCTCACTGACCGCCTGAACCAGGGCGACTGGGTCGACCTGCTCGTGCGCGGCGAATGGCGGCGTGCGCGCCTGAACTGGTGCAGCGACAACGGCGCGCTGTTCATGTTCATCAGCAGCGGCGGACGCCCCCACTCCATGACGCGCCGCACCTGCGAGCGCCTCATCCGCCACAAGCAGCTTCGCGTTGTGGAAGCTGGCGAAATCGTTGAAGAGGCCGTGCGCAAAATCAGCCGCAAAAAAACCGCCTTCGGCCACTGACGCACTGCGCTGCCAGCAGTGCTGCACACTCAATGGGTATATCGTTTATTGCCTGCACAACAAGCGGGCATCCATAAAAATAAAAGTTGGGTATCGTGACAGACCAGCCATCCACAAAAACATCAAAATCCATGAGTATCCTGTTGCTACCCGCGTAAATTGCGGGCAATCAAGCACAAAGCATGTGGGTATTTGCATCGCTTTGATCCTCCCTCGCCTACGCCGCAATCACAAGTACCCTTGTTTCTTTTTTGCTTGCGCACAACCGCACCATGAACACCGCGACCGCCACCCCCCGCATTGAAGAAGAAGTCCAGAGCACTCCTCCCGCCCTCCGCGCCCCTGAACTGGTGTGCCCCGCCGGCAGCCTGCCGGCGCTCAAACGCTCGGTAGACGCTGGCGCCGACGCCGTCTACCTCGGCCTGCGCGACGCAACGAACGCGCGCAACTTCGCCGGGCTGAATTTTGATGAAAAAGCCATCCGCGAGGGCATCGCCTACGCGCATGGCAAAAACCGCAAGGTGCTCATGGCGCTCAACACCTTCCCGCAGGCGGACATGACGCCGTGGCGCAGCGCCATTGACCGCGCCGCCGGCTGGGGGGTAGACGCCATCATCATGGCCGACCCGGGCCTGATGCGCTACGCCGCGCGCACGCACCCTGCGCTGCGGCTGCACTTGTCGGTGCAAAGCTCAGCGACGAATTACGAAGCCATCAACTTCTACCGCGAGCAGTTCGGCATCCAGCGCGTAGTGCTGCCGCGCGTGCTCTCCATTGAGCAGGTGGCGCAACTCATCCGCCGCACGCCCGTGGATGTGGAGGTGTTCGGCTTCGGGAGCCTGTGCGTGATGGTGGAGGGGCGCTGCGCCCTGTCCTCGTACGCCACGGGCGAGTCGCCCAACACGCACGGCGCGTGCTCGCCCGCCAAGGCGGTGCGCTGGGTGCAGACGCCAAAGGGCATGGAATCGCGCCTGAACGGGGTGCTGATTGACCGCTACGCCGACGGCGAGGAAGCCAGCTATCCCACGCTGTGCAAGGGGCGCTTTGACGTGGCTGATGAACACGGCTACTACGCCATTGAAGAACCCACCAGCCTGAACACGCTGGACATGCTGCCGCAGCTCATCAAAATCGGCGTGCGCGCCATCAAGATTGAAGG
>ONTY01000191.1 GCA_900320815.1 uncultured Pseudomonadota bacterium | reverse complement strand
CGATGGCAGCGGTGCAGTAGACGCGGTGCCGCTCCAGGCTGCGCGCGCTGCCGGGCGCACACGCCAGCGCCGCCAGCGCGGCAATGAACGCCGCCAGCCAGCCGATGCCATACACGCCCACGTAGGGCGCCAGCTGCGCCAACTGCCAGTCCACGTGCGCATAGCCGCCCGCCGCCCAGGGAAAGCCGGTGAGCAGCCGCCCGCGCGCCACCTCTGCCAGCGTCCACAGCGCCGCATAACACAGCGCCCAGGGCACGCCGCGCACGCCACGCGCGCTGCACCACGCCAGCGCCGCGCCGGCAGCGCCGTAATACAGCGCCAGAAAGGCGGCCAGCGCCAGCACCGCCAACGCTGCCAGCGGCGCGGCCAGGCCGCCATAGATGTGCATGGAGATAAAGAGCCACCAAAAGCTCCCCGTCAGCCACGCCAGCGCAAACAGCCAGCCTGCCAGCGCCGCGCTGCGGCAGCTGGGCGCGCCGTGCAGCAGCAGCGCCAAGGGCGCCAGCGAGAGGATGTGCAGCGCGCCGCTGAACGGCCCGGGCAGCGTGGCAGAAAGCGCGAGCGCCTGCACGCCGCCGGCGGCCAGCGCAGTTGTGGCAAGGGTGCGTGCTTTCATAGCGGCGCGGGTTGCGAGGAAATCTGCGGCGTGGACGGCGCGTCTGGTGCGTCTGGTGCGTCTGGTGCGTCTGGTGCGTCTGGTGCATCCGCTGCCACGCGCTGCACACGAAACCAGCGCACCGCGCCGCCGCGCATGTGCAGCACTTTGAACTCAAGTCCCCCCATGCGGCAGCGTTCCCCGCGCACGGGCACGTGGCCAAGCGCGTGGGCAATCAGCCCGCCAATGGTGTCGAACTCGGGGTGCAAGTCGCGTTCGGCATCCGCCTCATGCAGCGTGACTTCAAAATGTTCGGCCACATGTTCTGGCGGCGTATCACCTGCCACGCGCCAGGCGCCATCGGCCAGCGCAAAGATGTCTTCCTCGCCCGGCTCGCTGTCAAACTCATCTTCAATTTCGCCGACGATTTGCTCCAACACGTCTTCAATCGTAATCAGCCCGGCGCAGCGTCCAAACTCGTCAATCACAATCGCCAGATGATTATGGCTGCGGCGAAACTCGCGCAGCAAATCATTGAGTCCCTTGCTTTCGGGCACGAACATCGCCGGGCGCAGCAGTGCGCGAATATTCAAATCGGGCGCGCGCTGGAGTTTGAGCAAATCCTTGGCCATAAGCACGCCAATAATGTTTTCACTGCTGTCCTGAAAGACTGGGAAGCGCGAATGCCCGCTGTCAATCACGCGCGCCAGCAGCTCTTCATACGGCGCCTCAATATCCAGCAGCACCATACGCGGGGCGGCCAGCATGACATCGCCCGCGCACATGTCAGCAAGACGCAGCACGCCTTCCAGCATGGCGTGGCTTTCGCCGTCAATGAGCTGGCGCTGCTCGGCGGCGCTCAGCGCAGCGAGGAGTTCATCGGTGGAGTCAGGGCCGCTGTGCAGCAGGGCGGCGAGTTTTTTCAGCAGGCGGCGGCGGGCAGATGGCGCGCCGGGAGCAAGATGGGGCACGGTGGTGAGTGGGGCGCACGACAAGCGCGCCAAAGTTGCAAAGCGCGCAAGGATAGGTCAGGGGGACGGCACCTTATCTATGTGGAGGACAAGGTTATTTTTGATGCGCCTCAAACGCACGCGCACTGGCGCTGCTTACAACACAGCGTGCACGAGGGGCGCACTGCCCCTCGTGCTCCTTTTGAACTACGACGAGGACCACGATGAAACTGTTCAAACGCACACTGTTTGCCGCCGCCGCACTGGCTGTGATGGGCTGTGCTGCCGACACCGCTGGCACAGCCAGCACAGCAAAAGCCGCCGCCAGCGAGGCGGACAAAGAATTGATGAGCGCCGCACAAGGCGTTTTCAAACCCCTGCCCACATTTGAAGAAATGCAGAAAGTGCGGCAAGTCACACCCGAGCAAATCAAACTCGGTCAGGCGCTGTTTTATGACCCGCGCCTGTCAGCTGACCAGCAGCAGTCGTGCAATACCTGCCACAACCTCGCCACTTATGGCGTGGATAACCAATCATTTTCCAAAGGCGTAGCTGGCGGTTTTGGCGGACGCAACGCACCCAGCGTGCTCAACTCCTCGCTGTTTGTGGCGCAGTTCTGGGATGGACGCGCAAAAGATGTGGAAGAGCAGGCGGGCGGCCCCATGCTCAACCCCGCCGAAATGGCTATGCCCAATGAAGCGGCGGTGGAAGAGGTGCTGCGCCTGATTCCTGGCTACAAAGCCATGTTTGATGCGGCATTTCCCGGGCAGCAGCAAAGCATCACCTTCCAGAACGCCACCGCCGCCATTGGCGCGTTTGAGCGCACGCTGCTCACGCCCACGCGCTTTGACAGCTATCTGCGCGGCGACGCCAGCGCGCTGACGGCTGCCGAAAAAGCGGGCTTGAAAAAGTTCATGGACGTAGGCTGCACCGCTTGCCACATGGGCACCGGGCTGGGCGGCGAGGGCTACTTCAAGTTTGGTCTGGTCCAGGGGCCGTACTGGAAGTTCACCGGCTCCAAAAAACCCGACGACGGGCGCTTTGAAGTCACCAAATCGGAAGACGATAAAAACGTATTCCGCTCGCCGGGCTTGCGCAACGTCGCGCGCACCTACCCCTATTTCCACGACGGCAGCGTGTGGGATTTGGAAAAAGCCGTGGACATTATGGGTCAGGCGCAATTGGGCGCCAAAATGTCGGCGGATGACGTGAAAAGCATTACAGCATTCTTGAACGCACTCACCGGCGACGTTCCGGAAGCCGCACGCACCATGCCCATCCTGCCCGCCGCCGGTCCCAGGACGCCGCACCCGGAACACCACAAATAAACACAGCGCAGCAAAGCTGAAAAAACGGCGCCACACACGGCGCCGTTTTTTATGCAAAAGGCGCACGCAGCCTAGCGCCGGTACCCCCCATATCTGCCATTTCCATACCCTCGATACCCGGGAGCGGGAGGCTGGCCGTAATATCCCTGCCCATAATTGCCGCGCCCGTAACCGCCAGAGCCATGGTGGGAGCGCGCGCCGGAATGGCGTCCGGCGGCGTAGCCAGCGGCACCGCCCACAATGGCGCCCGTTGTGGTGCAAAACGAGTCACCCTGGCAAGCCATGTCGCCAATGACGCCACCGGCCAGCGCGCCGCCAACCAGCCCCCACGCCTCGCGGTGGCGTGCATGGTGGCAACCTGTGACTGCAAGCGCCAAGGCAGTGATGCCGACGATTTTTGCGATGGTGCAAATGGGTATTTTCATTGCTTTCTCCTTGCTGGCACTTCAATAGGCAGGAAAGTCTAAATGCACCCCCGGCACCGTGAATGTCCCGCACACTGCGTTTTGTAGCAGCTTTGTCCCTTGATGTTGCCAAATGCAACGCAGCAGTCAATTCATCCTTGCTTCCTTGATATGCTGTACGCAGCAGATGATTTTTTGAAAATATATATATCTGCTGCACATTGCATCACTTTGCTGCAAACGGAAAGTTTTCCAGGGAGCCGCCTCAAAACCTGTCGCAAACCTTCGGCTGCGCGCTGCCTGCCACCCACCCGCAACCACCCTAGACTAGACGCCCTTCCCCTCCCCTCCCCTGCTCCGCCATGACGCACAGCTTTCTCTGGCACGACTACGAGACTTTTGGCACTGACCCGCGCCGCGCCCGCCCGGCGCAGTTCGCCGCCATCCGCACCGACGCCGACCTCAACGCAATCGGGCAGCCCATCGTGCTCTATTGCCGCCCGCCAGAGGATGCGCTGCCTGACCCGCAGAGCTGCTTTATCACGGGCATCACGCCGCAGCTGTGCGAGGCCAAGGGGCTGAGCGAGGCGGAGTTTGCCCGGCGCATCGCCGCCGAGTTGTGCGCTGCGGGCACCATTGGCGTGGGCTACAACTCCATGCGCTTTGACAGCGAGGTCACGCGTTTTCTGTTCTGGCGCAATTTGCGCGAACCCTACGCCCAGGAGCACCACAACGGCTGCGGGCGCTGGGACGTGCTGGACGCACACGCAGGCGCACGACGCGCTCTCGGACGTGCGCGCCACCATTGAGGTGGCACGCCTGCTGCGGCGCGCGCAGCCACGGCTGTTTGACTTTTGCCTGGCGCTGCGCAGCAAAAAGCGCGCTGCGGCTGAATTGCATCTACCCGAAGCACTCGAGCGCGGCAGCCAGCGCGCTTTTTTGCACATCAGCGGCATGTTTGGCGATGCGCGCGGCTGCCTGGCAGTGATGGCACCGCTGGCGCTGCATCCACACAAGCGGCGCGAAGTCATCGCCTGGGATCTGTCGGCGGACCCCTCGGAGCTCGAGCACATCACGCCCGAAGAAGTGCGCCTGCGCCTGTTCACGCGCACCGAGGCATTGCCCGCCGGCGTGCAGCGCCTGGCCATCAAAAACGTGCACCTGAACCGCGCACCCGTGGTCATCAGCAACACCAAAACGCTTGACGCGCAGCAGGCAGCGCACTGGGGCATTGACATGCAGGCGGTGCGGCAGCACTTCGCGCGCCTGTGCGCGCTGCCTGACCTGAGCGCGCTGTGGCAGGCGGTGTATGCGCCGCAGGAGCACGACGCGCCGCCCGATGTGGACGAGGCGCTGTATGCCGGCTTCATCAGCGACGAAGACCGGCGGCGCCTGAATCGGCTGCTGACGCTCACCCCCGAAGAAGTGGCGCTGGAACGCTGCGGCTTTGACGACGCGCGTCTGGGTGAGCTGGTCTTTCGCTGGCGCGCGCGCAACTGGTCGCACACCTTGAGTGACGATGAACAAGCGCGCTGGAAGGCGCACTGCGCCGCGCGCATTCTGGAGGGCGCGGGCGGCACACTGGGACTGCAGGAATATCAAGAGCGGCTGGACAGCATCGTCGAAGCATCTGACGACGATGAGCGCACGATGGAAATTGCCGACGCCCTTTCAGAATGGGGTGAGCGCATGGGCAGCCGGTTTTCTGAATAATCCCGGGGAAAAAGAAGAAAAAGAAAAAAGTGTGTGGAGCGCGTCGATACGCCGGATTCTGTGCACGCAGCGCCTTTTTGCAAAGGCGCCACGCGTGGCCGCCATCCATCTTGGCCGGAGAGTCGCCTCCCTGGCTCGGTGCCACCTACCCGCACACTCCGCGGGCCGCATCAGCGTGTGCCTACTTGGTGTTGCTGCGCGCAGAGATTGCCCGTTTCACCCGACGCATTGGTTGCCAACGCGCCGACTCGTCTCTGTTGCTCTAATCCTCGCCTCGCGACGGGGAGCCGTTAGCTCCTGCGCTGCCCTGTGCAGTCCGGACGTTCCTCCAGCGCCTCCCGAAGACAGGCGCCAGCGGCGGCCTGGCGCACTCCACACAGGGCGTGATTATGCGCGCGGCTGCGCCCCGCACAAGCTGTTTTGTGTTCATGCCCATATTTTACCACAGAAAAGCCTTGCTGATATTTTAAAACGGCTCCTAACGTGGAATGCTTGACACAAATTGTCCAAAATTCTTGAGGAAGGGAATAATCTCATTGAAATGGCGATAGCCTCTCCCTAATAAAGACACATAACTGACAAAAAAGAAAAAGAATGCTGCAACGACAAAAACGCGTCGCCAGGGCGCTGCCATGCGTGTATGAAACAAGACGAAGAGCACAGAGGTGTTGGTCATTGCAGAAAAAATCCAGCGATCACCATCAAAAGCAAAAAAACTTATTGCCAATGGAGATACCGCTGCCAAGAATATTAAAATGGCTGGAAACATAGTGGCAAGCCATTTTTTCTGCGGCGCAACAAAGCCTTGCGCCAAAATACTGGCAAGCAGCACACAATAGACAGCATAACTTTTGTAGACGCCATGGAACCATGTGTCCAGCCTAAACGTCTTCTCTGCGCTCCAGGGTGCAGAACGCATGAATTGATGAATATCTTCTTTCAAAAAATCAAGGTGAATACAATGAATCTTTCAAATTTAAAAGACCTTTCCAA
>ONTY01000050.1 GCA_900320815.1 uncultured Pseudomonadota bacterium | reverse complement strand
CCGGCAGCGCGCGCAGCCTGGAGCGGCACCGCGTCTACTGCACCGCTGCCATCGCCCTGCTGCTCATCTTGCCGACGCTCATTCCCGCGCCCGAAGCCGCGCGCAGCGGCGCGCTGCCCCCGCTGCGCGTGCAGCTGCTGCAGGGCAACATCCCGCAAGACGAAAAGTTTGTCCCCGGCACCGGCATCGCCGACTCGCTGGCGTGGTACGGCGCGCAAATCGCCCAGAGCAGCGCGCCGCTGGTCGTCGGACCGGAAACCGCCGTGCCCGTGCTGCCGCAGGAGTTGCCCGATGGCTACTGGGAAGCCTTGCAGCGGCGCTTTGTCAGCGGCGGGCAAGCGGCGCTGCTGGGCATCCCGCTGGGCGACTTTGAGGTGGGTCTCACCAACTCGGTCATTGGCATTGCGCCCGGCAGCGCCGCCCTCTACCGCTACAACAAGCACCACCTCGTGCCCTTTGGCGAGTTCATCCCGCCGCTGTTCAAGTGGTTTGTGCACGCCATGAACATCCCGCTGGGCGACTTTGACCGTGGCGCGCTGCGCCAGCCTTCCTTTGCATGGCAGGGGCAGCGGCTGGCGCCCAACATCTGCTACGAAGACGTGTTTGGCGAAGAGCTGGCCGCGCGCTTTCTTGATGCCGCTGCTGCCCCCACCGCCTTCGTGAACCTGAGCAACATTGCCTGGTTCGGCGCCAGCAACGCCATCGCGCAACACTTGGCGATGAGCCGGATGCGCGCCATTGAGTTCGCCCGCCCCATGCTGCGCGCCACCAACACCGGCGCGACTGCCATCATTGACGCCAGCGGGCGCGTCACACATCGCCTGCCTGCCCTCAAGCGCGCCGTGCTGGAGGGCGAGTTCATTGGCCGCAGCGGCATCACGTCGTATGTGCGCTCGGTCTCGCGCTTTTCTCTCTGGCCGCTCGTGGCCGCCTGCGCCGCGTGCATCGTGGCGTGTCTGGCAGTGGCGCGCTGGCGTGCGAGGGCGGTCATATACTCATAGCATTGATGCTCAATTGCCCGCGAAAGCCGCGGGTAAATACAACATACTGGCATCATATCGGCTCTGCTCAACCACGCTTGACGTCTTGCGCGCCCATGAAAACACGCACCTCTTTGCAGGGGCAGACCTTGTGCTTGACCCGTGCGCCCGTGCAAGGTGGGTATTTTTTTATGTCAACGGCGGACGAACAGAGCCTTAGATGCTAAGGTATGTTTTGGTTGCCGGTATATTCTGCGGGCAATCTGACACAAAAGAGATGGGTATATGCACCTTGGCGTCCGGTTGCCGGCATGCGTGCTATGCCGCAAGACAAGGGGACAATGCTGCGCCATGACTGATGCTGCTTTTTCCACACCCCCTGAATGCCTTGACGCCGCCATCATCGGAGCCGGCCCTGCCGGACTGATGGCCGCAGAAAAGCTCGCCGCCGCTGGCGTGCGTGCGCATATTTTTGACGCCATGCCCACGCCCGGGCGCAAGTTTCTACTCGCCGGCAAGGGCGGGCTGAACCTCACGCACTCGGAGCCGTTCGCGCAGTTTTGCACGCGCTATGGCGCGCGTGCGCCGCACGTGACGGACTGGCTGCAGAGCTTTGGCCCGCAGCAGGTGTGCGAATGGGCGGCTGGGCTGGGGGCGCCGACCTTTGTCGGCAGCTCAGGGCGCGTGTTCCCGCAGGGCATGCGGGCGGCGCCGCTGCTGCGCGCCTGGCTGCGGCGCCTGGCGGCGGGCGGGGTGCAATTGCACACGCGCTGGCGCTGGATGGGCTTTGAAGGCAGGCCACAAGAGTGGCCGGGCAGTGTGCCGCTCACCTTTGCCACGCCGCAGGGGACGGTGCGGCTGCGTGCGCGCTGCGCGCTGCTGGCGCTGGGCGGCGCAAGCTGGCCGCGCGTGGGCACTGATGGCGCGTGGGTGCCCGTGCTGGAGCGGGCAGGTGTACCCGTGGCGCCGCTGCGCGCAGCCAATTGCGGCTTTGACGCAGCGGGGCAGGGCGGGCGCGATGCAAAAGGCTGGACGCCGTTTTTTGCCGAGCATTTTGCCGGTGCACCGCTGAAAAATGTGGTGCTGCGTTTTTCGGGCGCTGCCGGAAATCACTTTGAGCGGCGCGGTGAGTTTGTGATAACAAAAACGGGTGTGGGCGGCGGACTGATATACGCCGCCAGCGCGCTGCTGCGCGATGAAATTGAGCGCAGTGGCAGCGCCACATTCACGCTGGATTTGCTGCCCGACAGCGACGCCGAAAACGTTTTGCAAGCGTTGCAGCGCCCGCGCGGGCGGCGCAGCCTGTCCACACACCTCAAGGGCAGCCTGGGGCTGCAGGGCGTGCACACCGCGCTGCTGCACGAAGTGCTGCCGGCGGCGACGTTTGACGATGCGGCGGCGCTGGCGGCGGCCATCAAGGCGCTGCCCATCGCGCTCAGCGGCCCGCGCCCGGTGGCGGAGGCAATCAGCACCGCCGGCGGCGTGCGGCTGGAGGCGCTGGATGAGGCGCTGCAATGCCGCAGCGCGCCCGGGCTGTTTGTTGCCGGCGAGATGCTGGACTGGGAGGCGCCCACGGGCGGCTACCTGCTCACCGCCTGCTTTGCCAGTGGCGTGCGCGCCGCACGCGGCATGGCGCAGCGGCTTTCAGCGGTGGTGGCACCATAAAATCTGCTGCTTTGCCCTGACCCCTTTCCGTTGCGGCGGGGCGTTTTCTTTTTTTTTGCGTGATATGAGCATTTCCAAAAAATCTTTTGTCCTGCCACTGGCCGCCGCTGCCTTGGCGCTGTGCCAGGCTGCTGCGGCGCAAAGCGCCGCGCCGCGTTTGGGCTACGTGCAGCTTGGCGTCGCCGAGCACAACGTGCACACCGAGGCGGTGGGCGTGCGCCTGCCCTGGCACACCTTTGGCAACGGGCGCTGGCAGCTGGACGCTGACCTGTCTGTGGCGCACTGGAGCAGCCGCCCGTGGATTGACGGCGGCTCGCGCCGCAGCACCGTGGTGTTTGAGGCCACGCCCGCTTTCCGCTTTGAAGCGAGCAACTATCTGTATTTGACAGGCGGCATTGGGTTGACGCTGGCCAACCGCAAATACCGCAACCACGGGCGGCGGTTCAGCACTTTCTATAACTTCGCCACACACCTGGGCGCGGGCGTGTGGCTGGATGGCGCGCAGCGCACGCACGCGCTGGAGCTGCGCGTGCAGCACGTCTCCAACGCAAGCATCAAAAAACCCAATCCGGGTGAAGATTTTGTGCAACTGCGCTATTTGCACCGTTTCTGAACCACCAGTGCGCCCACGTAAAAAACCGTCCACCGCCGGGCGGTTTTTTTATGCGTTGAATATGTGTTTATCCGCCGATATAGCTCATGCCCACGCGCGGCGCCTGGCGTGCTTCGGGCGACAGGCTGGTGCGCAGCGCGCTGTAGCGGTCGTGGCGGGCGCTCCAGATGGCGGCAATCGCAGCGTCCAGTTCCGCATCGCTGGCGCCTGAGCGCAGCACATCGCGCAACTCATAGCCCTGCGTGGCAAACAGGCACAGGAACAGCTTGCCATCCATTGAGAGGCGTGCGCGGCAGCATTCATGGCAAAAGGGCTGCGTCACGCTGCTGATCAGCCCAATCTCGCCCAGCCGTGCATCCGGCTGCCCACCTGCGCCAAGCCAGGCGTAGCGCGTGGCTGTTTCGCCCGGCGCCGCTGGCGCCAGCGGCGCCAAGGGGAACTCGCGCTGCAGCCGCGCCAGCACCTGCACGCTGGGCACCACCTGCGCCATGCGCCAGCCGTGCGCGCCACCGGCGTCCATGTATTCGATAAAGCGCAGCGCCACACCGCTGCCACGGA
Source organism: uncultured Pseudomonadota bacterium (assembly GCA_900320815.1). Taxonomy (GTDB): domain Bacteria; phylum Pseudomonadota; class Gammaproteobacteria; order Burkholderiales; family Burkholderiaceae_C; genus Ottowia. The sequence goes on along the minus strand of ONTY01000050.1, from coordinate 3,811 downwards.
AATGCCGCGCCAGCGGCACGATTTGCCCCTCGTTGCTGCCGCGCCGCACAACCACGTTCACCTTCAGCGGCACCAGACCTGCGGCCAGCGCCGCGTCGATGCCCTCCAGCACGCCGCGCGGGCTGGCACCCACGCCGTTGATGCGCGCGAACAACGCCTCGTCCAGCGCATCCAGGCTCACTGTCACGCGCTGCAGCCCGGCGTCTTTCAGCGCGCGCGCGCGCCGCGCCAGCAGCGTGCCATTGGTGGTCAGCGCCAGCTCCAGCGGCGCACCATCGGGCGTGCGCAATGCAGCAAGCTGCTCGATGAGCCGCTCCAGCCCGCGCCGCAGCAGCGGCTCACCGCCCGTGATGCGCAGCTTGCGCACGCCACGCGCCACAAAGCAGCGTGCCAGCCGCGTGATTTCTTCAAAGCGCAGCAGCTCACTGTGCTGCATCCAGGCGTGCCCGTGCGCGAATGCTTCGGCTGGCATGCAGTACGAGCAGCGGAAATTGCAGCGATCCGTGACGCTGATGCGCAAATCGCGCAGCGGGCGCCCCAGCGCATCCCGCAGCAGTGCCCCATCCGGAGCGGCGCCAGTGGGCATGGCAGGCGGCGGCAAGCCGCGCGTGCGGTGGGGGGCGATGGGAATGATGCGGCGCATGGTGGGGCGGATTATCACCGCCTGCCGCAGGTAGGTGAATAAGCCAGAAGGATAATGCGCGCCCCCCCAGATTTTTTCTGCGTTCAGCCATGAAGTACGATTTTTCCACTGTCCATATCGTCACGCATCCGCTGGTGCAAGACAAACTCACACGGCTGCGCCAGCGCAGCACGGGCAGCAACGCATTTCGCGCGCTGCTGGAAGGCGTCGGCGCGCTGCTGGCGTATGAAGCGTTGCGCGATGCGCCGCTGCATATGGTGGATATTGCCACGCCGCTGGAGAAAATGGTTTGAACAAGCGACTAAACAGACCCATTTCCATCTCCTGGAATCAAACTCCCGAAGCGTCAATCTCCAGAAATCATTGCGACATACGTATTCAAATAGTTTACACCCCACGTATTTAATGCAAATGGTATATTTTCGTCAACCGTGTGAAAACCAAATGTTGCTATATGAGGGGGGCTGTCATCATATTCATCCCACGTCCCCGTAAGGCAAAGACGGCTGAGAGAATTTGCGAGAAAATACATTGGATGGTCTGAGGTGTTTTTTTCTATTACCCGCAGAGAATCATCGTCGCACATTTCATAGAGCGTCCCAACAAACTCCTTTCCTTGTTGTGTGATAAGAAAGTTATGGGGATCTACCCTGTTTTCCTTGAGTGCTCCATCAAACACTTTTTCTGTAACTTTATTTTTGTTGCACCATTTGTACAACAACATTAGTGTTATAATGTCGTCTTTTGAAAAATCTTTGGTAACAATGAAATATGATGAGATTTTCGCAACATTCGGGTCAGGCAGTTCGGTAACAAACTTCCCTGTTGTGTAAAAACAACTATCTTTCGCGGGGGGCATTGGATGGGGTGTGCGTAGCCCGCTGAATACTTCTGTCATCATCATGGCCGTGTTGCGTGTGTGCAAGGCCATGAGGTCTGAGGTGATGGCGCGCACTGGATAGATGGCGCGCGTGTTGTTGGCTTGATGATTCACGTGGGGTCTCCTTGTGCCAGGTGTGGTTGCTGTAGAAGTGTACTTCCCAAGTGACATCAAAACCAAATGTGACAGCGGGTATTACAGCTTAGTGTCTTTGCTTGGAGAACCAGTAGCCGTAGTGCTCACTTTGGGGTTGACGATGATCTGACTCTATTGACGTATTCCATCTGTGGGCAGCGGTAGATTTTGGCTCCCGATGCCTTGTGGATCTTTTGACATGGGTAACGATACCAGCCGTCGCCGTTTTCGCGTTTGTAGCGCACGTAAGGTATTCTACCTTTGATGTCGTAATGCGGTTTGGGGCGGACGATCCAGCCCGGCACTGGCTGGCGAAAAATTGGTGTTTGTTTCCGTGCTGCGCGCTGGCAATGGCTTATTGGCTGGACTGCTGCGCGCTGCGCCCGAAGCGCGCGTGGGCTTTATTGGCCTGCAGCGCGACGAAAACACGCTGCGCCCACAGCAGTATTACTGCAAATTGCCGCCCAATATGGCCGGGTGCAACGTGATTGTGTGCGACCCCATGCTGGCCACAGGCTATTCTGCTGCAGCGGCGCTGGATATTGTGGCGGCGGAGCAGCCGTGCACGCTCAAACTCATGTGCCTGCTGGCGGCGCCAGAGGGCATTGCCACAGTGCAGGCGGCGCACCCCGGCGTGCCCATTTACACCGCCGCCATTGACCGGCAGTTGAATGAGCGCGGCTATATCCTGCCCGGGCTGGGCGACGCCGGGGATCGCATGTTCGGCACGGAGTGATGCCCCGGCGTGCGCCTGCACTGCTCAATCGTGGATGTTGTAGCTTTTCAGCCGTTCAGCCACGCCGGGCGCGTCCGGGTCGTGCGCGCCCTTGCCGGTATCAAGTGCGCGCAGCGCCTGCATTTCCTCGTCGGTCAGGGCGAAGTCAAAAATGTCGATATTGCCCGCGATGCGCTGCGGGCTGGTGGATTTTGGCAGGGTAATCACGCCGTCCTGCACCTCAAAGCGCAGGATGATTTGCCCGGAATTTTTGCCATATTTTTTCGCCAGCGCGGTGATGGCGGGGTGCTCCAGCAGTTCTGTATTGCCGTGGCCGAGCGGGTACCAGGCCTGCAGCTTCACGCCGGCGGCGTCCATGATTTTGCGCAGCTCTTTTTGCTGGAAAAACGGGTTGAACTCCACCTGGTTGACGGCGGGCACGGTCTTGAAGTGGGGCGAAAACTCGCGCCAGAATTTCGGTGTCATGTTGCTCACGCCGATGGAGCGGATTTTGCCTGCGGCCTTGGCCTCTTCCAGGGCGCGCCAGGCGCCGGGCACGTCGCCGTAGGGCTGGTGCAGCAGGTACAGGTCAATATAGTCCAGCCCGAGTTTTTCCAGCGACGTGGCAATGCCTTTCTTTGCCGCCTCGTAACCAAAGTCCTGAATCCACAGCTTGCTGGTGACAAAAATCTCGCTGCGGGGGATGCCGCTGTCGCGCACTGCTTTGCCAACATCGCTTTCATTCTGGTAGGCGGCAGCCGTGTCAATATGGCGGTAGCCCGCCTGCAGCGCTGTTTTCACGGCCTCGTACGTGGGGCCGTCATTGGGAATCATGAACACGCCAAAGCCGACGCTGGGAATCACATTACCGTCGTTGAGGGTAAAAGTTTTCATGGCTGTCTGTCTGGTTTCAGGGGAAGGAGTGGAAGGAGCGGCGGAAGCCGCAGACTGCGCTGCAAGCGCAGGGATGGCGGGCAGGGCAAGCGCCGCTGCGCCGGTTTTCAAAAAAGTGCGTCTGGTGTGTTTCATGCGGTTTCCTTTCGGGTGCGGCATTGTATGTGCCCGTTTTGCTGGCTCACCAGCATTCTTCAAAAATGGCAGCGACTTCGGCGCTGTCCACCTTGTAATATGTGCCGGGGCCGGTGTGCACGCTGGCGGCAATTTCGGCAAGCTGCGCCTTGTCTTTGACGCCAAGCTCGCGCATGGTCGTGGGCAGGCCAACTTCTTGAATAAAATCGGCCAAGGCTTGCACGCCGGCTTCGGCCAGTTGCGCTTCGGTTTTGCCTTCCGGGGAAATGCCCCAGACATTGGTGGCAAAGCGCGCAAAGCGTTGCGGCGCGTGCGCCAGCAGGTGGCGATAATAGGGCGGATGGACGACAGCCAGTCCTTCACCATGCACGCAGTCAGTAAATGCACCCACCTGGTGCTCGAGATTATG
>ONTY01000085.1:12609-13464 GCA_900320815.1 uncultured Pseudomonadota bacterium | reverse complement strand
GTTTTGTCTTGAAACCCGCCAAGTGCATAACTTCGTCAATGCGATACAGGCGCGGCTCGTTTGCTGTTTCAGCCATGATTTTCAATCTCCCTGCGCTAGGTGAATGGCGTGAATGCCTGCGGGCACCAGCGGCGCAGAAAACGCCAGCCCCGCACACCGCGCCTGCTGCCGCCTGCCCTTGCTGGCAATGCGTCGCGGCGCGCGCATGCACATCGTTTGCTTTTTTGTCAAATTTCAGAAACACAGCGCAGGGCGCACCTTTTGCGCGCAGTAGAACAAACGAGGGTAAGCAGAGGGTATGCGCCATCGTAGCCATGACGCGATGCGGCGCATAGACCACGGGTATAGCTCTGGCGTGATGCTTGGTGCTGCCATAACCACAATGTGCAGTGTGGTTATTTGACGGGCGGGAAACGCTGCCAGCAACCCAGCCAGACTGCACCCGCACACCGCCGCGCGCCAAGGGCGGGGCAGGGGAAGCGCCCCCCCTCGCGCGCCTGCTGACGCGCGAGCACCCGCCAAAAAGAAAGCGCCCACGCGGGCGCTTGTTCATGCATCACTGCAGCAGGGGAAGTGCGCTGTCTGGATGCTTGGTGATGCCCACATTCTGCAGCACCCAAACAACCCTGCCAACAATTGCCATTGGATGCCTGGTCTGCAAGTCAGCAAAGAAAGCGGCGTGCTCTTTTTGAATGCCCCATTTGACGTTGTAATCTTCCCCTTGGTCTGCATACACAAGGAAAGCCGCGCCGCCTGCGGCATTTATGCCGGCGAAATGCAGCGCGCGCAGCACGTATTCGCCGCCCAAGATTATGGAAGTCACTGGGGAAGTGTCCAGAATCAAAATATCCCCGT
>ONTY01000085.1:5515-12589 GCA_900320815.1 uncultured Pseudomonadota bacterium | reverse complement strand
CCCGTATATGTCATTGTGGTCATACGTCATTGCGCGCAGCGCGGGATTATCAAGAATCCCCATGCGCCGCAACAGCGCGTGCAGGGCGGGTTCAGGCGTGGCAGGGGAAACGAGGGGCGCGGCAGCGTGCGCCGCATTGGTGATGGTGTGGTGTGTCATGGTCGTTTTGGTTCAGGATGAGTGCCCCCCGATATGCGAGGGGGGCGGAGCGCTCCTACGTCCAAAACAAGACGCCGGGGCCTCGCGGCTTGCCGGCACTCCGCCCATGAAACAGGGTTTGCGCGTGCGCCGCTGGCGAGCGCCCATGCAAAAGCCGCGCTAACGGGGCGGCTCCCCCGCGCACTGGCGGCCAGTGCTGCGCCCCTCCGCCAAAGATGGAAGCCTTGCCCGCCTGCCTGCCGTCCTTGCCCTTGGCGGCCTTGCCCTCGCCCTGCACGAGTAGCGCCTGCCAAGGATGGAAGCCCTGCCCGTTGCGCCCGTGTTTTGGCACCCACCCCCTTTAATGGCTTTTTTGGAACATACTCTACTGAATAGAATAATTATCACCACTCTACAAAAATCCTCATACGCTCATAACTGATGTTGAATGCCAAAGGTGAAAGCGCCCCCACTTTGGCAAGCACAGCGGCCTGCCGCTTGAAAGTTTAGGAAGCGTCAGTGTAGCGCACCACGAGGGGCACCAGTCAAGCAGCGCCGCAACACCCGCCGCACGCTGGCGCGCGTGCATCAGGGGCGCGCTGGCGGCCAAAGGGCAGGCACGCCCCCTGCGCCGTCACTGCTGCGCCTTGCCATCCTTGGCGGCCTTGGCGCGCTCTGCGGCGCGCTCTGGTTCCACACCGTCTGCCAGCGCATCGCAGTAATCCGCCCACACTTGCATCATGGCGCAGCGTTGCTCCATGTATTCAGTGCGGTCATATGCGCCTTTGAGGGGGTCGCGTTTGGAGTGCGCCAACTGCGCGTCGGTCACTTCAAACGAAAAGCCTAGCCGCTCCATCAGCATAGATTGGGCACTGGAGCGCAGCCCGTGGAATGTCTGCTCGTCCGACGCAAAGCCCAGCGTGAGAAATGCGGCGCGGATAGTGTTATCGCTGATAGGTCGCCCCTTGCGTTCGCCGGGGAATATGTGGCCTGCACTATTGGCTAACGGTCTTAGCTCCCGCAGGATGTTCACCGCCTGCCGTGAAAGCGGTACAGGATGCGGCTTCCCGTGTTCCTTGCCATATTTGCGGCGCTTCATGCGCGCTGCCGGTATCGCCCACATGGCAGCGTCCAGGTCAATCTCCGCCCACGTCGCGCAGCGCAGTTCGCTTGGACGCTGGAACACCAGCGGCGCAAGACGCAACGCGCACTGCACAACAAAGTGCCCTTTGTAGCCACGAGTAGCGCGCAGAAACTCACCAAAGCGCGCGGGGTCAGTGATTGCCGCATAGTGCCTTTGCTGCCGTGGTGCAAGTGCGTCGCGTATGTCGGCGGATATATCGCGCTGCGCCTTGCCGTGTGATACGGCATAGCGAAACACTTGTCCCGCCACTTGGCGCACGCGCCTTGCCATATCAGGAGCGCCGTTTTTTTCCACGCGCAGCACCACTTCCAGTAAGTCTGGCGGCTCTAGCTCGGCAATAGGGCGTTCACCGATGAACGGGAACAAGTGATTCTTGAGCGCGCCCATCTGCCGCTGCGTGTGCGATTCGCTCCATGACGATTGCCACTTGGCAACAAACGCTTCTGCGGCCTCCCTGAATGTCGTGCTGCGCGCCTCACGCTGCCGCGCAGCAGCCTTGGCTTGCTGCTTCGCCTCGGCGGGGTCAACGCCTTGCCCCTTCAGTTTCTTTGCCGCTGCTGCGGCCTCGCGCGCCTCCTGCAGCGTCATGGCAGGGTAGCGCCCAAGAGTGAGCGTCTTTTCCGTCTGCTTGCCCTCGCCCTTGTGTGGCGCAGGAAACCAGCCGCATCTCCCACGTCTTTGTGCCCGATGGCACCACCTTCAAGTACAGCCCGTCGCCATCGGACAGGCGAATGTGCTTCTTGTCGGCAGGGCATTTGGCGTTGCGGCACTGGGTATCGGTCAGTAGATGGTGTTTAGGCATGGCGGCTCCTTGCTTGCGATGCTTACCCAGTGCCGGCAACCCATCTGTTCATCTAGCTACCCAGTACTGGGGAAAACGGGGATTTCTGCCCAGTTTTTTACCCAGTCGCAACGCTTGTTGTCAATGGTCTGCCGTGGCTTTTGGTAGACGCTAACCCGCTGATTTGCCCATGAAAAAAGCCGCCCAACTTGTCTTTGCTGGACGGCTTTGCACTTGAAATTGGTCGGGGTGAGAGGATTTGAACCTCCGACCTCTGCGTCCCGAACGCAGCGCTCTACCAGGCTAAGCTACACCCCGATGTATAAGCGGCGCTGTTTTTAGGAGCGCCGCTGCAAAAGCTGAACCGCCAATTCTAGCAGGCTGCGGCTGTATTCGTTGGCGGGCAGTGCGGTCAGCGCGGCTTGCGCCTTGGCTGCCTGCGCTGCGGCGGCCTGGCGCGCACCGTCCAGTGCGCCACTTTCGCGCACGATGCGCACGATGCGCGGCAGATCGTCGGCGGTGCCGTCCTCTATGGCGCGGTGCACGAAGGCGACGTCCTGCGCGCTGGCGCGCTGCATGGCGAGGATGAGGGGCAACGTCGCCTTGCCCTCGCGCAAGTCGTCGCCCAGGTTTTTGCCCATCTCGGCGCTGTCGCCGTCGTAGTCCAGCACATCGTCAATGATTTGGAACGCGGTGCCAATGGAGCGCCCGTATTCGGCGCACGCTTCTTCCACCTCAGGCGTGCTGCGCGCAAGGATGGCGGCAAGCCGGCTGCTGGCCTCAAAAAGCTTGGCCGTCTTGGAGCGGATGACGCTCAGATAACCCGCCTCGTCCAACTCGGCGTCGTGCATGTTCATCAATTGCTGCACTTCGCCCTCGGCAATGACGTTGGTGGCGTCGGCGAGCACCTGCATCACGCGAATGTCCCCCGTCTCCACCATCATCTGAAAGGCGCGCGAGTAGAGGAAGTCGCCCACGAGCACGCTGGCCGGGTTGCCGAAGACTACGTTGGCCGTGGAGCGCCCGCGCCGCAGCGTGGATTCGTCCACCACATCGTCGTGCAGCAGCGTGGCGGTATGGATGAACTCGACGACGGCGGCGAGCGAGTGCCGTTGCGGGTGCTGGCAGCCGAGCGCGCCGCACATGAGCAGCAGCAGCACAGGGCGCAGACGCTTGCCGCCAGACCTGATGATGTAGCTGGCCACCTGCCCCACGAGCGGCACGCCCGAGGCAAGGCGCCGCGCAATGGTGGCGTCCACCTCGCGCATATCGGCAGCGGCGAGGGCAAGTGCGCTGGCAAGGGATGCTTGAGGGGCAGTAGAGGACACGGGAGCAGCAAAGTTGTCGCGAAAAACTGCGCGCACGCATGGCACAGCGCAAAGGGGCGGATTATAGGTTTGCCTCTCGCGCAGCAGCAGCCCTGCCCGTCTATAATGCGCCGTTTGCCGGGCACCTGCGCCCGGCATGTTTTTTTACCCCCTCCCTCAACACTCACAAGGATTTGCATCCGATGTACGCAGTCATAAAAACCGGTGGCAAGCAGTATCGCGTGGCCAGCGGCGACAAGATCAAGGTAGAACAGATTGCTGCGGACGTGGGCGCTGAAATCACCCTAGGCGAAGTGCTGGCCGTCGGCGACGGCGCCTCGCTGCAGGTCGGCGCACCCGTGCTCACTGGCGCCAGCGTGGCGGCCAAGGTGCTGGCACACGGCAGGCACCCGAAGGTGCGCATTTTCAAAATGCGCCGCCGCAAGCACTACCAAAAGCACCAGGGGCACCGCCAGCCCTACACCGAGCTGGAAATTGGCGCCATCACAGCAGGCAACGCATAAGGAGAAAAACACATGGCACACAAAAAAGGCGGCGGCTCCACACGCAATGGCCGCGATTCCAAACCCAAGATGCTGGGCGTGAAGGTGTTTGGCGGCCAGCAGGTGCAGCCCGGCGCCATCATCGTGCGTCAGCGCGGCACCAAGTTCCACCCCGGCACCAACGTCGGCGTGGGGCGCGACCACACGCTGTATGCGCTGGCAGCGGGCAAAGTGTCGTTTCGCATCTGCGGCGAGTTCAAGCGCCACATGGTCAACGTCACCCCCACCGAGGGCGCTGCCGCGTAACTGCCGCACGCGCATCCTCAAAGCGAAAAGCCCCGCCCTTTGCTGCGGGGCTTTTTTCCATGCCAAACAACTCCCTGCTCCTGCCCCATGAAATTCGTTGACGAAGCCATCATTGACGTGGCTGCTGGCGACGGCGGCAACGGCTGCGCTTCCATGCGTCATGAGAAATACCGTGAGTTTGGCGGGCCGGACGGCGGCGACGGCGGGCGCGGCGGGCATGTGTACGCCCTGGCGGACGCGAGCCTGAACACGCTCATTGACTTCCGCTATGCGCGCCGCCACACCGCTGGGCGCGGGCAGCACGGCATGGGCAGCGACATGTATGGCGCCGCTGGGCGCGACATCACGCTGAAAATGCCCGTGGGCACCGTGATTGCCAACGCCGAGACGGGCGAGGTGCTCTGCGAGCTGCTCAAAGCGGGCGAGCGCGTGCTGATTGCGCGCGGCGGCGACGGCGGCCTGGGCAACCTGCACTTCAAGAGCGCCACCAACCGCGCGCCACGCCAGAAAACACCGGGCAAACCGGGCGAGCGCCGCACGCTGCGGCTGGAGCTGAAAGTGCTGGCCGACGTGGGGCTGCTCGGCCTGCCGAATGCGGGCAAATCCACGCTCATTGCTGCTGTGAGCCGCGCACGCCCCAAGATTGCCGACTACCCCTTCACCACGCTGCACCCGCAGCTTGGCATGGTGCGCGCGGGCGAGGGGCGCAGCTTCGTCATTGCCGACATTCCCGGGCTGATCGAGGGCGCGAGCGAAGGCGCGGGGCTTGGCCTGCAATTCCTGCGGCATCTGCAGCGCACGCGCCTGCTGCTGCATGTGGTGGATATTGCCCCGCCCGAAGGGATGGAAAACGCAGAAAGCGACATCGTGCAGCAGGCGCGCGCCATCGCCGAAGAGCTGCGCAAGTTTGACCCGCAGCTCTACGAGCGCGAACGCTGGCTCGTGCTCAACAAGATGGACGCGCTGCCGGAGGATGAGCGCGATGCTGCCGTGCAGCGTTTTGTGCAGCAGCTTGGCTGGCGCGGGCCGGTATTTGCCATCTCTGCGCTCACGCACGCGGGCTGCGACGCGCTGGTGCAGGCCATCGCCGCGCGCCTTTGCCCGGGTGTTCCCGAAGCCGCCGCTGCTGCTGAACGCGACCCGCGCTTTGACCCCATCGCATAAACCATGACCACTGAACCCACCCCCAGCGACGTGCTGCGCAGCGCGCGCCGCATCATCGTCAAAGTCGGCTCCACCCTCGTCACCAACGAAGGGCGCGGGCTGGACGCCGCCGCCGTCGGCCAGTGGTGCCGCCAGCTTGCGCTGCTGGAAGCGGGCGATGGCCGCAATGACCACACGCGGCGCGAAGTCGTCATGGTCTCCAGCGGCGCCGTGGCCGAGGGCATGAAGCGCCTCGGCTGGGCGCGGCGCCCCAGCGTCGTGAGCGAACTGCAAGCCGCCGCCGCCGTTGGCCAGATGGGGCTGGCGCAGATGTATGAAACGCAGCTTGCCGCGCACGGCCTGCGCAGCGCGCAAGTGCTGCTCACGCACGCGGACCTGGCCGACCGCGAGCGCTATCTGAACGCCCGCGCCACGCTGCTCACGCTGCTCGCGCACCGCGTGCTGCCCGTCATCAACGAAAACGACAGCGTCATCACCGACGCAATCAGGGTGGGCGACAACGACACCCTCGGCGCGCTTGTCGCCAACCTGATTGAGGCCGACCTGCTCGTCATCCTCACCGACCAGAAGGGTCTGTTTGACGCCGACCCGCGCACCAATCCAGACGCCAAGCTGATTGCCGAAGCACACGCCGGCAACCCCGCGCTGGAAGAAATGGCAGGCGGCGCCGGCTCCGCCATCGGCAAAGGCGGCATGCTCACCAAAGTACTCGCTGCGCGGCGTGCAGCGGGTTCTGGCGCCAGCACCGTCATTGCCTGGGGGCGCGAGCCGGACGTGCTGCTGCGCCTGGCTGCTGGCGAACGCATCGGCACCCTGCTCGTCGCGCCGCAACACAAAACGCAGGCGCGCAAACAGTGGATTGCCGACCACCTGCAATTGAGCGGCGCGCTCACCGTAGACGACGGCGCCGCCGCGCATCTGCGGCGCTCCGGCGCGAGCCTGCTGCCCGTGGGCGTCATCGGCGTCAGCGGCCACTTTGTGCGCGGCGACGCTGTGGCCATCCGCGACGCCGCCGGCGTGGAAATCGCGCGCGGGCTGGTGAACTACTCCAGCAGCGAAGCGCGCCGCCTGCTGCGCCAGCCCTCCTCAAAAATCGCCGAACTCCTCGGCTACACCGCAGAGCCTGAAATGGTGCACCGCGACAACCTCGCCCTTTCGCACTAGTTCTACATATACCCAAAACTGTAATACTTCATTGCCAGCGAATTACGCCGGCAAGCAAACGAGAATATGAAGAGTATGTAGAGATGGCATCCGCACGCGCCCGTGCGACACAGTTGAGGGCAAGGCATGTGCCCCGTGGAACTGGGACTCTGCAGAGCCTCCTTATATACTCCCGCTTATTTTTCTTGATTGCCCGCATATCTTGCGGGCAATCGTGTGATACTGGCACATTCTGTGCATGGTGCGTGCAAACGCACGCCATCTGCCACCAACTCCTCCCTCTTCCAGCCAGTTTCAGCGATTTACCCGGGTATTCTATATTTACCCGCATATAAAGCGGGCTGCAAATCATTTACTTCCAGGGTATATAAACTGCTCAAGTATCGCTGCCTTGCGAGAGGCCGTGTTCCACCATGTAGACGGCAATCTGTACGCGGCTGCTGAGGTTGAGTTTTTTGAGCACGTTTTGCACGTGGATTTTCACGGTGCTCTCTGTCACGTTCAGGTGGTTGGCGATGGCTTTGTTGCTGGCGCCGCGTGCGAGCAGTTGCGCGACCTGCATTTCGC
>ONTY01000085.1:0-5455 GCA_900320815.1 uncultured Pseudomonadota bacterium | reverse complement strand
GTGAGCCGATGCCGCTGCGCGGCAGCAGCTGGCGGCTCTGACTCAACGCGCTGGCTTTGCTGGCGGAATTGCTCAATGAGCTTCGGGGTCATGGCAGGGTCAATGATTGGCTCTCCGGCGGCGGTGCGGCGAATGGCTTGCACCAGCGTGTCGGCGTCAATGTTTTTGACAAGATAGCCACGGGCGCCGCCGCGCAGTGCAGCGGCGAGTTCTTCACCCTCCTCCGAGACGGTGAGGACGATAACGGCGCATTCAGGCAAATCCTGCGTGAGGATGTGCAGCACCTCCAGGCCGCTGATGCCGGGCATGTTCAGGTCCAGCAAGATGATGTCGGGCAGCAGTTCGCGCGCGCGCTTGAGGCCTTCCACGCCGTCGGCGGCCTCGGCGACGACTTCAAAGTCGCTCTGGCGGCGCAGCAGCAACTTCAAGCCGGAGCGAAAGAGGGTGTGGTCGTCAATGAGCAGGATGCGGATGGTCGTCATGGCTGCTTTGCTTCAAAAAAACTCTCTTCCTTGCACAGCGGGCAGCTTTCGCGCTCAGGCGGCCTGCCGCTGGCTGGCGGGCAGCGTAACGGTAACGCAGGCGCCTTGCCCCGGGTGCGATTCGATGGCAATGCCAGCGCGCAACCGTCCAGCCCGCTCGCGCATGATGGCAAGGCCAATGTGCTCATCACTGCTTTGCGCCAGCGCAGCGGCATCAAAGCCGCAGCCGTCGTCGCACACCTGCAGCGTGAAGTCGCGCCCGTTGTGCACACGCACGCTTACGTGACGCGCAGCAGCGTGTTTGCGCACGTTTGAGAGGGCTTCTTGCAAGATGAAAAGCACCTGCAGTTGCTGCTCCGGAGCCAGCGGCACGCCTTGGCGCTGCTCCACGTCCAGCGTGGCATCGCAGCCGCTCTGGCGGCGAAAGCGGGCAACGGTGTCATCGATGGCGGCGAGCAGGTCGCCCTGCTCCAGGCGGCTGCGGAAGTTGCTCAGCAACTCGCGCACGTCCTGGTAGCTTTCGTCCACACCGGTGCGCAGCAAGGGCAAGATTTCAGCCATTTCGCTGCTGTCGCCGCGCTGCACAGCACCCTCGAGCAGCTGCAGCTGCAGGTTCAAAAAGTTCAGCCCTTGCGCCAGGCTGTCGTGCAACCCTTGGGCAACGAGGGAGCGTTCACGCACTACGGCCAGTTCCCGCTCTTGCGCGGCAAGGCGCCGGTTTTCCAGCGCCACGCCCAACAGTTGCCCGAGCGAGCGCAACAGCTGTTGCGCCGAAGGCGACAACTCGCGCGGCTGGCGAAAATGCAGGGAAAAGGAGCCAAGCGCCGCATCGCGCGAGACGATGCGAAATGCCGCTACGCTGGCAAAGCCATCGCGGCGGCAAAAGGCGGCGGGCGCGCCTTCCAGCGTGATGTTGCGCAGATAAATCACGCCGTGCGGCTGGCGGATGGCTTGACCGCATACGCAGCCGCCCACTTCCATGCAGCGCTCAGAGTCAGTGAGTGCGTTTGAGAGACCAATGGAAGCGGCCAGGTTCAGGCGGTTTTCTGCGTCCAGCGTGCGGATGCTGGCGGCGTCAGCGCCAAACTGCTGCGCTACGCGCTGCAAAAAGCCTTGGCACATGGCCTCAATTTCGCTGGGCTGGTTCAGAAATGCCGCCATGTCATACAGCGTGGCGGTTTCGCGGTTTTGTGCAGCCAGTTGCGCGGTTTTTTCCGCCACGCGCTCTTCCAGATTTTTATACAGGCTTTGCAATTCGCCAGCCATTTGGTTATAGCCGCACGCCAGCGCACCAAACTCGTCGCGCGTCTCCACGGGCAGGCGCATACCAAACTCATGCGCCGCCATGCGCTGCAGGCCGTCTTGCAAGCGCAGCACGGGACGAATAATCCACAAATACAGCAGATAAATCAAAAGCAAGGTGCCCACCACAGCCATTGCCGCCAACGCCGTTTGCAGCAGGCGCAGTGTGCTGGTTTTGTTGGCGTTGTCGTGCTCAATCAACACCACAAGTGTGTCGGCGCGTGCTGTGAACTCGGGCAGCGCCGCCAGATAGGGTGCAGTGTCGCCAGAGATTGCCTGCTCGGCAGCCGGACGTGTTTGCTCGCGCCAGTAGCGGCGCACGCGCTCAAACTGCGAGAGCACCGCCGGTTTCCCCGGCAGCCACAGCGGGCGCTCGGCGTTGCCGCGAGCCAGTTCAGCAAGCGTCTCATCCACCACGCTCAGCTGGCCAAGCACGCGTGCCTCACGCCCACTGTGCTGGCTGTCCATGAGTTCAACGGCAATGCGATGTGCGCGCATACGCAAGCTGCCGGTGTCATTGATGGCAGCGCCCGCCCCCTCCATGCGCCACGACAGCCACAGCGTTGCACCAATCATGCCCAGCACCGCCAGCAGCGCCAGCAGTGAACTGGCTACGATGCGCCGCGACAACGGACGCTGCACCGCACGCGGCGGCTCGCCAAGATCCTGGGCGGACAGTGGCAGGGCAGCAACCTGCACGGCGCTCATGGCTGCTGCGCTTGGTCTGTGGCAAGGAAGGCGCCAGCGCGCGGCGACCAGGTGTGCAACTGGCCAGCCTCCAAATCAAAGTACCAGCCGTGCAGCCGCAGCGCACCGGCTGCCATGCGCTCGCGCACGCAGTCCATGGCGCGCAAGTTTTCTAGTGACGCGAGAATGGCGGCCTGCTCACAAGCGCGGCAACGCTCCTGCTCACTGGCAGCTGGCATTTGCGCCAGGATGCGCTGGCGCACTGGCTCGGCCACGTCAAGCCAGCGTTCGAGGTGCTGCCCGCCGCCGTGCGCGTCTCGCCCCTCTTTTTGCCTATGCGCCGCCGCGCTGCCACGCTGCATCAGTGCCTGAATACCGCCACAGTGCGAGTGCCCAAGCACAATGGCATCGCTCACGTGCAGCCCGCACACTGCATATTCAATGGCCGCCAGCACGCCCTGCGGGCCGTCGCTGCACTGTGGCGGCACCAGATTAGCGACGTTGCGCATGATAAAAATCTCTCCCGGTTCACAATCGAAAAGATGCACCGGGTTCACGCGCGAATCACAGCAACCAATGACCAGGCAGTTTGGGTTTTGCCCGTCTTTGAGCCGGTTATAAAGCTGCGGCGCATTTTCAAAATAATGCCGCCTAAAATGTCTGAATCCGCCGATGAAACGTTCAATCTGGTCCATATCCCGATATACCCAGGCGCCGTGCTGCACATACCATTATGAGAGTCGCTCGCCTGAATGTCTCCTTACGCCAAGCGTAACAAACGCAGCGGCGCCGCATCAAGCCCTGGATTGAGTGGGCGGCGTGCCGCCCCTTGCACGATGCACGCCATCAAATCGGCATCATCTGCACCGCCACGCAGCATGGCTCCCAGCGGAAGGCGATGCTGCGATGCTGCGCCCATATGCAGCGTGCCGTCTGGCGTCATGTAAACACGGTTGAATGCGGCCTCTTGCTGGCGCGTCTGCGCCCCAATAACGCCCAGCGCACGCGCATCCTCACCTGCCGTCCAGTAACGCGCCAAGCCGCTGCTGTCTAGTGCAGCAATCAAACCAAAGCGCCCCGCAACCCGCGCCGCCATTTCACTCAGCGCACGCTCGCCGCGTGCGACAGCAAAGCTGCCTTCATCGATCAGGCGCAAGATGAAGCCGCTCGCCAGCGTCCACGCCAGCATCCGCGCCAGCGCCGCCTCGCTGGCATCTGGGCGCACGGTGCAATTGATTTTGATGGGGGCAAACCCCTCACGGCGCGCAGCGGCCAAGCCGTCCAGCACGTCCGGCAAGGCGTCTGCGCCAGTTTCTTTGCAGTAGCTGGCGGCGTCCAGCGTTGACAGCGCCACATTCAGCCGCCGCACGCCAGCGGCTTTGAGCGCCGCTGCGTGACGCGCCAACTGCCGCCCCGCTGTCGAGAGCGAAAGCGTATGCACGCCCTCCAGCGCACTCAACCGCCCGGCCAACTCCGCCAGTCCCGGACGCAGCAGTGGCTCGCCGCCTGTCAGCCGCACGTTACTCACGCCTAGCCGTGCCAGCAAACCGACCAAGTGCGCCAACTCGGCATAGTCCAGCCACTCGGCGGGCTGCGCCCCAGCGGCGCCGCGCCCCGACTGCGAAGCACAGTGTGGACAGCGCGCCTCATAGCGGTCATTGATTGCCAGGCGCAAATGCGTAATACGCCGCCCATGCCCATCGCCCAAAAGCCCAAAATTATGTTTGCGCCGAATCATCTTCATTGTTTTTCCTCCGCGCCAAGCAAATGCCCCGCAGCCAGATTGGCGCTCAAATCAATTCCGGTAATATCAGCACGCGCTACCAGCGCCCCAGCATAATGCCGCCATGCCGTGTCTCGCCCCACAGCGCGCAGCACCTGGGCAATATCGTCTGCCACTTCCTCATACGCCATCTGACGCCCCGGATCGTGGCGCGCCACACGAATAATGTGCAGCCCGTGGCGCGTATGTACCAACCGTGGATGAATGGCGCCTTCCTTGGCAGCAAACAGCGCGTTTTCAAACTCCGGCGCCGTATCCCCGCGACCAATTTGCCCAAGGTTGCCACCCATTGCCGCAGAAGGACAGTCAGAAAGTTCTCGCGCCATATTTTCAAAATGCTCAGGCTGCTTTTTGAGTTGTTCCAGAGTCTGCTTCGCAAATTCCATGAGCGCCGGCATCCCCTGCCCCTCTACAGGCTGAAACAGGATATGACTGGCCTCCACATATTCACCCACCGTAAATCGCGCCGGATTTGCGGCATAAAACTTGCGGCACTCTGCCTCATCTGGTTGCGGCCCGGGCGCCTGGCTGTCGAGCAGCGCGGCAATGGTCGCTTCCTCATCGCTGCCCTGCACACCAAGCCGCACTGCCTCCGCCAGCATCAGGTGCCGCAAAATGCAGGCAATCTCTGCTTCGCGGCGCGGATCTTCAGCATTTTTATGGTTTGCCATCTCCTGCACAATTTCCGCTTCACCTAGTTCAACGCCATTGACCGTAATTGCCATAAATGAATTGCGCCTTTCCAGAAAAAGCCCCGCGCAAGGCGGGGCTGCAAGTTCACACAACGGGAATTATCAGGCGCGCGTGCGCACCAACTGCCACGGACGAATGGCGTAAAGCACGCTGGCAAAGCCGCTCCACACATGCACCATACGGGTAAATGGGAAAATGAGGAAGAACGTCATACACATAAACAAGTGCAGTTTAAAGATTGGATGCGCTTCGGTAATGAAGCTGGCCGCTCCGCCACGGAACGTAACAATATGCTGTGCCCATTTCATCAACTGCACCATTTCATGCCCGTCAAGATGGTTCATGCTGACAAAAATACTGGACAGCCCCAACGAAAGCGTAATGAAAATCCAGATCAGCACCAGCTTATCGCGCCATGTGCTGTTGATGGATACACGCTCAACCGTAAAGCGCCGGTGGATAAGGATAAGCAGTCCCACCATCGCCACCGTGCCGAAAACGCCTCCCA
>ONTY01000049.1 GCA_900320815.1 uncultured Pseudomonadota bacterium | reverse complement strand
TGATGTACCGAATGCCGCCAGAGGATGAAGAAGATTGAAACCGTTGCGCCCGTTTCACCTGCTACTGCAGAATGTTACAGGGGTATACACTCTCTACCAGCAAAAGATGCCGGCGATGGTGAATTGATGTGATGGGTATTTAGAGGGGCGCCCCTTGTGGGCGCCTTTCGTTTGTACGCACCGCACAGCCGCCCGGTTCTGTGCGCCCCGCGCCACGCCATGCGGCAGCGCGTCGCCACAATTGATGCAGGTGTTCGTCCAATGGTATCAATTGGTCGCCGGCTTATGTTGCCGGCAGCAGTAGATAAAGCAATGGGGTATCTGATGATGTTTGAATGATTGCTAGGGTATATTTTCATCGCCGGCATAAGTCACCGGCAATGGAGCTTCATTCATTGGAGTATTGATGCATCCCCGCCGCGCCTATCGTGGAAAAAGTGCGGCGCGTGGCTATGATTGTTTCCTCGTGCGCTGCCGCTTGTGGCGGCGCAGCATTGTTCTTTCGCAGCTTCCCTTGCCCTCCTCTCTTTTTTCCACCCCTGTCCACGCGCTGCTGCGGCGCGCGGCGCGCTGCGGCCAAGGAGCGCGGCAGTGGATCTGACCTACCTCATCGTGCTGCCGTTTGCGGGCAGTGTGGTGGCTGCCCTGCTGCCGACGAATGCGCGCAATCTGGCTGCAAGCTGGGCGGCGCTGGTGGCGGGCGCGGCGGCGCTGTGGGTGGCGCTGCTGCTGCCGCAGGTGCAGGCGGGCGGGGTGCTGGTGGCGTAGCACCGCTGGATGCCCTCGGCAGGCATCAATTTCATGGTGCGTATGGACGGGTTTGCGTGGATGTTCGCCATGCTGGTCACGGGCATTGGCGCGCTGGTGGCGCTGTATGCGCGCTACTACATGAGCCGCGAGGACCCGGTGCCGCGCTTTTTCTCGTTTTTCCTCGCCTTCATGGGGGCAATGCTGGGCGTGGTGCTCTCGGGCAATGTGGTGCAGATTGCGTTTTTCTGGGAGCTGACAAGCCTGTTTTCCTTCCTGCTCATCGGCTACTGGCACCACCGGCGCGATGCACGGCGCGGCGCGCGTATGGCTCTTACGGTGACGAGTATGGGCGGACTGGCGCTGCTGGCCGGCGTGCTGATGCTGGGACACATCGCGGGCAGCTATGCGCTCGATGACATCCTGCGCGCGGGCGAGCGCATCCGCAGCCACGCGCTGTATGCGCCGATGCTGGTGCTCATCGTGCTGGGCGCGCTGACGAAGAGCGCGCAGTTCCCGTTCCAGTTCTGGCTGCCGCGCGCGATGGCGGCGCCCACGCCGGTGTCGGCCTATCTGCACTCGGCAACGATGGTGAAGGCGGGGGTGTTCCTGCTGGCGCGCCTGTGGCCGGCGCTCTCTGGCACCGACCTGTGGATGTATCTGGTCGGCGGCGCCGGGCTGGCGACGCTGGTGCTGGGCGCGTATGTGGCCATGTTCCAGACGGATTTGAAGGGGCTGCTGGCGTACTCGACGATTAGCCATCTGGGGCTGATTGCGCTGCTGCTGGGGCTGAATCGCGAGCTGGCTGCCGTGGCCGCCGTGTTCCACATCATCAACCACGCCACGTTCAAGGCATCGCTGTTCATGGCGGTGGGCATCATTGACCATGAAACGGGCACGCGCGACATCCGGCGGCTCTCGGGCCTGTGGCGTGCCATGCCGATTACCGGCACGCTCACCTTTGTTGCCAGCGCGGCGATGGCGGGCGTGCCGCTGGTCAACGGTTTTCTTTCAAAAGAGATGTTTTTTGCCGAGGCGCTGGAGCTCGAGGGTGCCCCCTGGCTGGCGTGGGGCGTGCCAGCAGCGGCAACGCTGGCGGGGGTGCTAGCGGTGGCGTATTCGCTGCGCTTTTCCGTGGATGTGTTTCTGGGCAAGCCAGCGCGCGACTTGCCCCTGAGGCCGCATGAGCCGGTGCGCTGGATGCGCGTGCCCATCGAGGTGCTGGCGCTGCTGTGCATCGTCGTCGGCGTGCTGCCGCAGTGGAGCATCGGCCCGGTGCTGGCGCTTGCGGCGCGCCCCGTGGTGGGCGGCGTGCTGCCGCCATACAGCCTGGCGCTGTGGCACGGCTGGAATATGCCGCTGGCCATGAGCGTGGTGGCGCTGTCGGGTGGCGCGCTGCTGTTTGCCGCGCTGCACCGCGCGCTGGAAGACGGACGCATCCAGCATGTGCCGCTGCTGCGCGCCGTCAGCGGACAGCGCCTGTTTCAAGGCACGCTGTATGCGCTCGATCGCAGCGTGCGCGCGGCTTTGCGGCTGCTGTCCACGCGCCGGCTGCAGTCGCAAATGCTGCTGCTCATCTTCGCTGCCATGCTCGCGGCGGGTGCGGCGCTGCGCTACGGCGGTGTGAACTGGGGCGAGAGAGAACGTGTGCCCGCCACGCTGGACTTCGCCCTGCTCTGGCTGCTGGGGTGCATTTGCGCGCTGGCGGCGGCGCGGCGCGCACGCTTTCACCGCATGGCGGCGCTGATGCTGCTCTCGGGCGTAGGACTGGCTGTCAGCCTGACCTTCGTCTGGTTCTCTGCGCCTGACCTGGCACTCACGCAGCTCACGGTGGAAGTGGTCACGACGATGCTCTTTTTGCTCGGCCTGCGCTGGCTGCCGCGCCGCGTGGATATGCCCGGGCTGCGCGAGCGGCTGCACTGGCGGGAGCGGGCGCGCGGCTGGGCCGATGTCTTCATCGCCACCGCTGCCGGCACGGGTATGGCGGCGCTGGCCTACGCCATGATGACGCGCGCGGCGCCGCAAAGCATCTCGCCCTTCTACATTGAGAACGCGCTGCCCGGCGGCGGCGGCGCCAACGTGGTCAACGTGATGCTGGTGGACTTTCGCGCCTTTGACACTTTTGGCGAGATGACCGTGCTAGGCATCGTGGCGCTGACGGTGTATGCGCTGCTGCGGCGCTTCCGCCCGCCGCGCGAAGTGCTGCAACTGCCCCCGCAGCAGCTTGCCGTGCCGCCGGACCTCATCAGCGACCTGATTAATCCGCGCAACGCGCTGGATACCGCCGTCACCGGCTACATGATGGTGCCGGCGGTGCTGGCGCGCCTGGTGCTGCCCTTTGCCGGCTTGATTTCGCTGTATTTCTTTTTGCGCGGGCACAACCAGCCGGGCGGCGGCTTTGTTGGCGCGCTGGTGCTGGCCATTGGCTTTTTGGTGCAGTACCTGGTCGCCGGCGTGCAGTGGGTGGAAGCGCGCCTGCCGCTGCAAGTGGTGCGCTGGATTGCCGTCGGCTGGCTGCTGGCGCTGGCCACGGGCGCCGGCGCGTGGCTCTTTGGCTACCCCTTCCTGACCACGCACATGCTGCACTTTGAGTTGCCGCTCATCGGCGCCGTGCACCTGCCCAGCGCCACGTTCCTGGATGCCGGGGTGTATTGCGTCGTCGTCGGCGCCACGCTGCTCATCCTCACTGCACTGGCGCACCAGTCCGTGCGCGGCCACCGCCAGGGCGCGCGCCAAGCAGTCGAAGCCACGTTGCCCGCCGCCGCAGCGCCAGCAAAAGAAAGCAGCAGCACAGTGGCCGAAAGCGCCTGACTAGCCTTCTACCGGCTCTGTTCGTTCGCCGTTGACGTACAAAATACCCACCTCAATAGCATTGCCACAGCAGGCGTGCCCTATCAAAGCGGCACGCTGCCAAATCCTGCCGGCGAATCCAATAATAAATCGCACCGCTGTCGCCAAACATCAGGGCGCATTTTTTATTTTTTTCATTCATATTTTTATCCTCAGTGTTTTCCCAAATCGTACCCAACTGCAGCAACAGCATCCAGTCGGCGGCGCCCGCTTCAATGGCGGCTTTGTGCTGCGGTTTTTTGTAGTCTTTCCAATCCAGCCCCATTTCCCGCATCTGGCATTCAGCTTCCATTGCCCCCTGAATTTCATGTGCCCAGCCCAGCAGCTTGTAGGTATCTTCCCCATCAGTCTCGTTGCACATCTCATCCAGAAAATCTTCGTCATACAATTCAGCGGGCAATTGCTCAACTGAGGGAAAACTTGCTTCTTCCGTAAACCTTGCCTTTTGCTCCGGTAAGCGTTCTACGCAATCCTCCGGCGGCTCAATGCGTTGCAATGTCACATCAAGTGGAAAATAAAACACGCATCCCCGGCCATCTCCACCAGCCAGCGGGTTGTGATAAAAAAATGCCAAATGCCCAGCATGCGGCAGCAGGCCAGCAGAATCACAAGTAGCAAGCTCCGTCAAATCAAACTGCGCCATAAACGTCATGGGCAACAGCAATGGCACTTTTTTCCCTCTTTTGGGTGCAAGATGGAAAAAGTGCGCCAAGACGCGCAATTTCTCAACCATATCTTTGCACGGAAACAAGGTATCTGAGACATCTGTGCACGGCCACGCAAAACCGGCGGGCACATCCGGGGCGCCGCCAATTTTGCTTGCACCAATAGGCAACGGCTGCGGCACTTTTTCATAATGAATGCGGATTGCCTTGCGCTCATTGGCGCGGTACCACGCGCGACAAGCCTCGCGCAGCGAAATGGAGGCTTTGCGTTTCATCTTTCTATTCACCATCCGCCTTGGCTGCATTTTTCAGCGACGTCACCAGCAGCACGGGCACGGGGCAGGTGTGCAACAGGCGCAGGGCGGTTGGAGCCGCCTTCCAGCGCACTGCTCACATACAGCGGCGCGTGCAGCGCCACAATGCCCGGCGCCTGATAGCCATCGTCGTTACAAAGCAGGATGCGCATGGGGTGTTACCGAAGGAAAAAGTGTGGATTGTAAAGAGTTTGCCCGGGTACGTTAGCAAACAGCTCATGCGCTGCAGTCATATTTTGGCCTTCAAAATGCTTTTGCCCAACGCAGTCAGACGGTATTTCTGGCTTCTGCTTTTAGGTTTATCAGGTATGGTCATTTCAATGACGCCGGAGATAATCGCCGCCTGCTGATAATGCTCACGAAAGTGTTTCTCATCTTTCAGCCCGAGCAAGGCCATTATTTCGGCTCTGCCCATCTCGCCAGCCAGCACTGACAGCATCCTCCGTACTTCGGGGGTGACTTCGGGGGTGACTTCGGGGGTGACTTCGGGGGTGACTTGGTCACTGGCATGCACCCCGCTCCCCGGCTGTTCGCCGTATTCCGGCACGGCGATGATGATTTTGAACACATCGCCCTCAATCAGCTCCGGTTCAGCGCCACCGTAAACACGACCGTACTTCATCATTTTTCGCATCCCGGAGCCAAGCTCGTCAGCCAAGCCAATCTGACGGAAAAATTTGGCAATCACGGGGTTTTTGGGGAAAGGGGTAAATGTTTCCGGGTCAAGACGCCCGAAACCATGCGGGCGGCTGCTGTTCTCGGTTCGCACCTGCCCGTATTCGATAATCATTTTGGCAGGAAAGGCGTTGGTGTATTCCCGGTGAATCAGAAGGTTGGAAACAACTTCGCGGAAAATCGCATCACGGATACTGATGCTGGTCGTGCCTTCCAGATGGAACGGGTTGGGCAGATGTTTGTGAACAAACGCCATGATGCGGTCATAGCTTTCCACCAGATTCACATCGACAAAATCCCTGTCGTCGTAGCGGTCCAGGTTCACCTTGCGCAAAATCAGGTCGGTGCGATGATGGGGGAGCGTATTCAGAAGCGGCAATTGTTTTCCAAGCAGCAGGATTCCGGCCAAGGTGATACCGGCAGCACCATTGTCTGAATTTGTCTGGTACAGCTGGGCACTCTTGAGCAACTCCAGATCATCCATGCCTTTCCATGGATGATTTTCCCATCGCAGCACGGCAATCCTGCGACACCTTGCAATCAGCGCCCTGTCCAGGTCATCAAGTCCAAGATGGGGAAATATCCTGTTTTCGCTGTAAGTGGCCTGCTTGCGCTGGTACAGGGCAGCGACAAGCGCCATGTTGTCGGTGATGTCGAAATCGCCGTCCTCGTTGCGGTCGTAAATGCGGCCATTGCAGCGGTGAACCTGCGAGCTTTCGGCGACCTGGATGCACAGCAGGCGCTTGCCATCCAACTCGGCATCGTCTGCGGACAGGTAGGTCGGCGGCGTCAGCTTCTGGGGATTGTTGACAGCGGTGACGAAGTCCTTGCGAATCTGCTCCAGCGCCTGGGGATTGATTCCCTGAACGGTTCCATCATCCGCCACACCAAGCAAAAGCGTACCCCCGTGCCGGTTCAGAAAAGCGCACACGGTTTCATACACCGATTTTGGCAACTGGTTGCCACAAGCCTTGAACTCAAGGTCGATGCCCTCGCCTTTGGCAATCAATTGCTCCAATATGCGCTTGTCCATTTTCATCGGTGCCTCACCTCTATGCAGGAAGGCGTGCCTCAATCGTCCACCTCGGGCAACCCCCAGTCAGCGGCAGTCGTTTCGCCCGTTTGATAAAAGCGGCGGATGCGCTTCACAAAGCCCTTGAAATCACGGTTTTCTTTCGCAAGGCGGTTCATCTCGGACGGGTCCTCAACATTCAGCTTTATCAGGCCGATGCCGTGCGCCGCAGAAAGCAGACGCAGCTCTTTCATGGTATCCGTGCCTTCAATATCCCTTGCAACCAAATAGGCAAGATTTGCCCATGAGGAATTGGAAAGTGCCTGGAAATAGCACTCGCGCACATTGGAACCGTTGAGCAGCAGCTTGACCTCAAACGACCACAGGCGGGTGCGCTTGTCAAAATATTCATGCACGCAGTCGCGCACTTCCCTATCCCAGTCTGCTCCCAAATCTTCCATGCCCACAACGTCAGGGTGCAGCCAGTGATTTCCCTTTGGCCCCCTGCTGTTTGAGGATTTTTTCTCGTCAATGCGCATGGAAAACACAGAAAATTCATTGCGCAAATACTGCATCAGCATCGGGTACAAATCGTGCTCACCAAGCCGCGAAGAAGGTTACGCAGACAAATGCCCTGCACCCTCTTCTTTCTGCCCCGCTTCGGCCTGCACCACCTCGGCATCAGCCGCCTGCTCCGAATAATAATATTTGCGTGGCCGCTCTTCGGTGATTTTTATCTGCGGATGCTTTTTCTGCATTTCAGGGCGGTGAGCACCAATTTCAGCTACAAGCTGCTGGACAAGAGAAATATCATCTAGATTTCGCGCGCTCCTTCGCCTTTTTTCCTCGCATTCGGCTGGATAAGTTGCAAATATCCACTCTGCAATCTGCAGCGCGGTAAACTTGGCACCAGCATTGTTTTTCAAATATGCAAAAACCACCTCGCGCATTCTCAACTTCCCCGCCATGACATCTCCTTCACGCCTCCAAACGGTGGCAAAATTTCATGAACAAATTGCCGCAAGCCCTTAATTTTTCCACTATTCGCCGCCCGCTTCCCCCTCCTGCGGCGGCGTGACGAGCAGCACGGGCACGGAGCAGGTGTGCAGCAGGCGCAGGGCGGTGGAGCCGCCTTCCAGCGCGCGCCCAAGCAGCCCGAGGGCGCGCGTGCCGAGCAGCACCATGTCGCAGCCGTGTTCTTCCACAAGTTCCACAATGGCTTGCGCGGCGTCGCCGCCAGTGGCAACAACACTTTCATAGCGCACACCCGCATCGCGCAGCAGCCGTGCTGAGGGTGCCAGCAAATCGCGCCCAGCGCCACGTGCAGCGTTATCAATCAACGCTGCACTGCCCGATGCCGCGACAATTTCATACAGGCTGGCGGGTTCTTGCACATTC
>ONTY01000052.1 GCA_900320815.1 uncultured Pseudomonadota bacterium | reverse complement strand
TCTATCACAGATTTTCCAGGCGCACCTGGCCAGCGCCTTGCAGCGCATATTCAGCGCATATTTTTTGCCCTCCCTTCCCTCACGCATAGGGGCACCCTCCCTGTGCTTGCCCTGCATTGGTTGACACAGGGCGCAGGGCAGGCACAGTGGCCTGCCCCTACATCCACACTGCAATGGGTATATACACAATCGCCTGCAACAAAAGCCGGCGACAAAAAACAAAACAATTGAGTATGTAGATCCACCACAACTGTGGCAGCCCCGCAAAAAAACTTTCGGGCACAACACACCCCTGCACCGACTGCTGCAGCGCCTGCGGCTGGCAGCGCACTGGACGAACTCAACAGCGCCCGCGACACCATCACTGGCACCCTTGGCCTGCCTGGAAAGCTCATGGGAAAATAAAACCTGCATTGAAAGGAAAAAACCATGACACAGTATGAATTGCTCGACCTCTTCCTCATGGAAGCAGACACGACAGGGCACAATATTCTTGCCATGCCAGATTTTTTCGCCCCTCTTTGTGCAAAGGCGAAAATTATGAAACAAGAAAGCTCTGCGGGCATTCAGAGCTTTCAGATAGCTGCGCCAGCACCATCCAATTCGTTCACCCCGAAAAGGAGAACACCATGACACTCTCGCTTGCCCTTGCCAGGGTTGCTGGAAGCGTGGCGGCAAAGGCCGTCGCCAAAAATCTTGCCAAAGCGGCTGGCGTGGCGCTGGCGCGCAACGCCGCCACCTCGCTCATTGACAATTGCTTTCGGGGCAAGGTGCAGCCGCGAATCGGCTCGCTTGTGTATGTGGATATGTTTTTAGGCGCTGCTGAGCATTCTGGCATTTATGTGGGCGGTGATGAGGTGGTGGAGCTTGGCGGCGATGGCTATGTACGCAAAGTATCCGCCCGGCATTTTCTGGACGATGGCTCACTGAAAATGACGGCCATCAGTATTTATGTGTCCAGCCACGGCGGACGCGGCGTCGGCTCAAAAGAGGTGGCGCAGCGGGCATTGAGCCTGGTCGGCAGCCGGCGCCATTACAACGTGTTCACCGACAACTGCCACCGCTTTTGCATCGGCTGCCTGGCCGGTGACGATGGCGTGCCGTGCATTTCCCTGCCACACCTGAAAGATATTGCCAAAACCCACCTCGGCGCCGATGAGTGGCGCGTGTGGGACAGGTGAGCCGCCATGCCGCAAAAAAGGCGCTGCAGCGCCCTTTCACGCAGCAAAGTTCGGCGCACTATTCGCGCTCGAACAGCTGGCGCAGTGGAAATATCTCCATAAAATGGCTCCACATCAATTGTAGCAACAATATCACAACAATTGATTCCTCGGAAAATGCTTCGGCAAACGTGGCCCATGCGCGTTAATGCCGCTGCAAAGCATCCCTTGCCATATTCGCGCAGCAATTGCACCGACAGTGCCGACACAATCTCTTCCCCATCGCCTGCGCGCTGCCCCACGCGCCAATAGAGCATGGGGCGCGCGGCGTCAATCAGGACGCGCAGCTTAGCCAGCAGTGCGTCCGGCTGCATGGGCGCGGCGGTCTGTTATGTCAGCCATGTTCTATTTCCTCGTCAAATCCCACCTGCCGCAGCGTCAGGAGAAAGCGCGGCGTTCAAGCTCCGCGCGCTCTTGTCGCAGCACGCCCACCCTCCCCTCCTCCTGTGCTATCGCAAGGAAGAGGCGGATTGCTTTTCCATGCACTTGCATCAAATATCTTTCAGCGTCGGCTTATGTTGCCGGCAACGATGCGATGCCCATTTATTTTTCCATTGTTGCTTTGGCATTGCATGCGCGCCGATAAAATCGCGCTCTTTTTCACACCCACTGCAAGGAAACTCCATGACCGCCACCCGCCAGGAAAAAGACACCTTTGGCCCCATTGACGTGCCCGCCGAGCGCCTCTGGGGCGCACAAACCCAGCGTTCGCTGCAGAACTTCCGCATCAGCGGCGAGAGGCAGCCGCAGGAAATCATTGATGCGCTGGCGCAAGTGAAAAAGGCTTCTGCCACCGTCAACTGCGCCCTCGGCCTGCTGGATGCAAAAAAGGCCGACGCCATTCGCCGCGCCGCCGATGAAGTGCTTGCCGGCCAGCACCCGGGCGAGTTTCCGCTCGTTGTCTGGCAGACGGGTTCGGGCACGCAGACAAACATGAACGTCAACGAAGTGCTCGCCAACCGCGCCAGCGAACTGCTCGGCGGCCCCCGTGGACAAGAGCGCCTCATCCACCCCAACGACGACGTGAACAAAAGCCAGTCCAGCAACGACGTGTACCCCACCGCCATGCACGTGGCCGCCGTCATTGCCATTGAAAGCCGGCTGCTGCCCGCCATTGACCGCCTGCACGCCACGCTCAAAGCCAAAAGCGAAGCGTTTGCCGGCATCGTCAAAATCGGTCGCACCCACCTGCAAGACGCCACACCGCTCACGCTTGGGCAGGAGTTTTCCGGCTGGGTTGCGCAGCTTGAACACGGGCGGGAACATGTGCGCGCCGCGCTGGCGCATTTGTATGAATTGGCACTGGGCGGCACTGCTGTGGGCACCGGGCTGAATGCACCCAAAGGCTATGCCGAAGGCGTTGCCGCTGAAATTGCCAAAAACACCGGCTACCCCTTCGTGACTTCGCCCAATAAATTTGAATCGCTGGCCTCCTGCGACGGCCTGGTGCACGCGCACGGCGCGCTCAAAACGCTGGCCGCGAGCATGATGAAAATCGCCAACGACGTGCGCTGGCTTGCCAGCGGCCCGCGCAGCGGCATTGGCGAATTGGCGATTCCGGAAAATGAGCCTGGCTCCTCCATCATGCCCGGCAAGGTCAATCCCACACAGTGCGAAGCTGTCACCATGCTTGCCGCACAGGTCATGGGCAACGATGTGGCCATCAATATCGGCGGCGCCAGCGGCAATTTTGAATTGAACGTCTTCCGTCCGATGGTCGCGCACAATTTCCTGCAAAGCGTGCGGCTGCTCGCCGACGGCATTAACAGCTTCAACGACAACTGCGCCGTTGGCATTGAGCCAAAAACCGAACGCATTCAGGAGCTGGTGCAGCGTTCGCTGATGCTTGTCACGGCTTTGAATACCCATATTGGCTACGACAAGGCCGCCTTCATCGCCAAAAAAGCACACAAGGAAGGCACCAGCCTGCGCGAAGCGGCCATCGCCAGCGGCCACGTGAGCGCCGAGCAATTTGACCAATGGGTTGTGCCCGCCAATATGGTTGGCAATCTGTAAAACGCACGCCCAAATACAAAAAAAGCCGCTGCCCCGGCGCGCGCCAGGGCAGCGGGCAGCGGCTTGATGCATTTTTGCAGGGCTGGCTGCATTGCCTCCCTTTTATATACTCACTTGAAGTGATTTCGCTCTGCCGGTAATATATGCCGGCAGACAAAGCATACCCTCACCACCGCATTACGCCGTGCCACCTTCCCGCCGCAGCGCCGGAAACAGAATCACATCGCGAATGCTGGCGCTGTCGGTGAGCAGCATCAGCAGCCGGTCAATACCCACGCCGCAGCCACCGGTGGGAGGCATGCCATATTCCAGCGCACGCACAAAATCGTTGTCGTAATACATGGCTTCGTCGTCGCCGGCTTCTTTGGCTTTGGCCTGCTCGGCAAAGCGCGCGGCCTGGTCTTCGGCATCATTGAGTTCCGAGAAACCATTGGCCATTTCGCGCCCGGTGATATACAGCTCAAAGCGTTCCGTGACTTCGGGGCGCGTGTCGCTGGCGCGCGCCAGCGGGCTGATTTCCGTGGGGTGCTCCATAATGAATGTCGGCTGCCAGAGCAGGTGCTCCACGGCTTCTTCAAAATACATCACCTGCAGCGCGGGCAGG
Source organism: uncultured Pseudomonadota bacterium (assembly GCA_900320815.1). GTDB lineage: Bacteria > Pseudomonadota > Gammaproteobacteria > Burkholderiales > Burkholderiaceae_C > Ottowia. The sequence goes on along the minus strand of ONTY01000052.1, from coordinate 3,771 downwards.
CTGCGCGCCCCAAGCCGCTCTTTTTCTTCGCTCACGCCCAGTGCCGTCAGACGGCGGCGCAATTCATCGGCATTATTGATATTGTCGCCAATATCGGTATGCCTGAGCAGCGCCTCGGTCATGGTCATGCGCGCAAAAGGCGCCGCCAAATCCACAGCCCGCCCTTGATACTCCAGGTGCAGCGTGCCCAGCGCCCCGTGCGCCACCTCGCGCAGCAGGCGCTCAGTGAAGTCCATCATATCGGTATAATTCCAATATGCGGCGTAAAACTCCATCATGGTGAACTCTGGATTATGCCGCACGCTGATGCCTTCGTTGCGAAAACTGCGGTTGACTTCAAACACGCGCTCAAAGCCACCCACAATCAGCCGCTTCAAATACAGCTCGGGTGCGATACGCAAAAACATATCCTGTCCCAGCGCGTTGTGATGCGTGACAAATGGCTTGGCATTCGCGCCGCCGGCAATGGGATGGAGCATGGGCGTTTCCACCTCCATAAATCCCTCGGCCTCCATAAAACGGCGCAGGCGCGAGAGCACACCGCTGCGCAGCGCAAATCGCGCACGCGCGCCCTCGTCCATCATGAGGTCAACGTACCGCTGGCGATATTTGAGTTCCTGATCCTGCACGCCGTGAAACTTATCGGGCAGCGGGCGCAGGTTTTTGGTCAGCAGCCGCAGCCGCACAGCGTGCAGCGAAAGCTCGCCTTTGGCGGTGCGAAACACATAACCTTCGGCGGCAACAATATCGCCCAAATCCCAGCGCTTGAATGCGGCATATGCCTCATCGCCCACGTCGCCGCGCGAGACATAAATCTGAAAACGCCCTGTGGCGTCTTGCAGCGTGGCGAAGCTCGCCTTGCCCATCACGCGTTTGAGCATCAAGCGGCCAGCCAGGCTGGCGTCAATGCGCCCGCCCGCTTCCAGCTCCTCCTTGCTGCGCGCGCCGTACGCCGCGTGCAGCGCGGCGGCGCGGCTGCCGGGTTTGAAGTCGTTGGGAAAAGCGGGCTGCCCGCCTGCGGCCTGTTGCGCGCGCAGCGCGCGCAGTTTTTCGCGCCGCTCGGCAATCAGACGGTTTTCATCGCGGTTTTCGTCCTGGGCGCCTTGGTGCAGCGCAGCAGCGGTGTCGTCAGTCATGAGGATGCAGAGGAAAAAAAGGGCGGATTGTAGGAAGGCGTTGCGGCGTGGGACGGAGCCACGGAGAGCAATGAAAGATGCCGTGGGTATGCTGTGTTTGCCGGCATATGACATCGGCAAGCAGATGATGATTTCATGGGTATAAAATACCAAATATCTTTATCTTTTGTTGCCAGCAGACAATGCCGGCATTGAGTTGATACCCTTCACGCCATGCTGCTGCTGTTCAGGAGACCCAGGGCTTGAAGTCAAGAAACTCTTTTTTGAAGCGAAATCCTTTGAGCCTGGCGGCGTGCACACGCTTTTTGAAGCGTTCGCTGACAAAGGGACGGTGCTGGTATGGCGCAGTGAGCCAGAAAAAATCGGCATCACCCACACTCTCTTCTTTAAAAACCCATTTGCGCACGCCGCAGCCGGAGCGGTCAAATGTGCTGGCGTCCCTGTCCAGGCAGTCAAGGAGGGTGGTCGCATGCAGGATATAGAAATTGCCCGAAACATCGTCCAGAAAAATGGGGTAGAGCAGCGCGTGCCGCTGCCGAACATAGTGCTCTGGCGGTTTGCTGTGGCCACCGATGTGGATATGCATGAAAAATGCCCTGCGTGCGCGCCCGGGTGATTTTTGAAAACGACGCCTTCAATTGGCCTCTCAAAAAGCTGCATGAATTGTGCGGCGCTGGGCACAGACGCAGGATGCGGCGCCGCAGCAATAATCCGCCGCCTTATGACACAAGCAACACAAACGAGTGCGCAGCACCCCACCGCGCCGCCGCGCATTGACTTCCCGCCCGATTTGCCGGTAAGCAGCCAGCGAGCGGCCATTGAGGCGGCGTTGCGCGCGCATCAGGTGCTCGTCGTGTGCGGCGAGACGGGTTCGGGCAAGACGACGCAGATCCCCAAGATGGCGCTGGCGCTGGCGCTGGCGGCGGAAAATGGGAAGCCGTCGGACAGGCGCGCGCCGCTCATTGGCCACACGCAGCCGCGCCGCATTGCCGCCTCCAGCGTGGCGCGGCGCATTGCCGAGGAGTTGCACACGCCGCTGGGCGAGGTGGTGGGCTACAAGGTGCGCTTTGCCGACCGGCTCTCTCCCACGGCGCGCATCAAGCTGATGACGGACGGCATCTTGCTGGCGGAGACGCAGTCCGACGCGCTGCTTGCCGCCTACGGCACGCTCATCATTGACGAGGCGCACGAGCGCAGCTTGAACATTGACTTTCTGCTCGGGCACCTCAAGCGCATCCTGCCGCGCCGCCCGGACCTGAAAGTCATCGTCACCTCGGCGACGATTGACGCGCAGCGCTTTGCCGCGCATTTCACTGACCGGCAGGGGCGCCCGGCGCCGGTGCTGCAGGTGTCGGGGCGCACGTATCCGGTGGAGGTGCGCTGGCGCCCGTTTGAGGAAAGCCGCGACTGGGGGCTGAACGAGGCGCTGGCCGAGGCGCTGGATGAACTCTGGCGCGGCGCGCCGCAGGGCGATGTGCTGGTGTTTTTGCCCGGCGAGCGCGAAATCCGCGACGCCGCCGAGCATCTGCGCGCGCATCTGGCGCACAGCCCCGCCACGCGCGCAGCCGAGGTGCTGCCGCTGTTTGCGCGCCTGTCCGCTGCCGAGCAGGAGCGCGTCTTTGCCCCGCACAGCGCGGCGCGCGTGGTGCTGGCCACGAACGTGGCGGAAACCTCGCTGACCGTGCCCGGCATCCGCTATGTGATTGACAGCGGCACGGCGCGCGTGAAGCGCTACAGCCTGCGCTCCAAGGTGGAGCAGCTCCTCATTGAACCCGTCAGCCAGGCCGCCGCCAACCAGCGCGCCGGGCGCTGCGGGCGGCTGGGGCCAGGCGTGTGCATCCGCCTGTATGAAGAAAAAGACTTCGCGCAGCGCCCGCGCTTTACGGACCCGGAAATCCTGCGCTCCTCGCTGGCCGCCGTCATCCTGCGGCTCAAAAGCCTGCGTCTGGGGGCAGGGCGCGTGCAGGACTTCCCGTTTCTTGATGCCCCGTCAGGCCGTGCCATTGCCGACGGCTTCCAGCTTCTGGCGGAATTGGGCGCTGTCGATGAGGCGCAGAACCTCACCGCCCTTGGGCGCGAACTCGCGCGCCTGCCGCTGGACCCGCGTGTGGGGCGCATGTTGCTGGAAGCGCGCGCGCGCGGCGCGCTGCCGGAAGTGCTCGTCATTGCCGCTGCGTTGAGCGTGCAGGACGTGCGCGAGCGCCCCGTGCAGGCGCAAGCGCAGGCCGACCAGGCGCACGCGCGCTTTGCCGACGAGCGCAGCGAGTTCAGCGGCCTGCTGCGCCTGTGGGACTGGCTGCGCGACGTGCGCGACGGGCGCGCGCCCGCCAGCCAGGCCGCCGCTGCGCAGCAGGCAAGGGAAGCGAAAGCTGCACCGCGCCGCCCCTCGCGCGCAGCGATGGCAGCACTGCCAGCGGCCAAACGCGCGGCGCTTGCCCTGGAGCAAGCGCGGCGCGTGCTGCAAAGCCAAGGCGCGCAAACAGATATTGAACAACCCACGCAGCGCCTGAGCAACCGCCAGTGGGAAGCGGCGCTGCGTGCCGCCTACATCAGCGTGCGCCGCGTGCGCGAGTGGCGCGACATTCACGCCCAGCTTGCCGCTGCCATGCACGGCGGCAGAAAAAACGGAAAAAAT
>ONTY01000203.1 GCA_900320815.1 uncultured Pseudomonadota bacterium | reverse complement strand
TCCAGAATAGAAAAGTACAAAAAAACGCCCGCCTGGCTGTATGCGCTGGCGGGCGTGGTGTGCAGGTGTGGATGGACTGCGCCGCTCAATATCAGGGCAGCTTGGGCGGGGGCAGCACCTGCACGGGTTGTTCTTCCCTGATGCGCAGCTCCTCTGGTGTTGCAGCGGGCACGCTGGCGCCGCCGGTGGCAATGGGGGCGTCGGCTATCGGATAGTCGCCACTCAATTGCCCATTGATAAACGGCAGATCATCGCTGCTGTGGCGGCGCAGCCCGCCGCCCAGCGCCTTGTAGAGGTCAGCCAGGTTGCCAAGGCGCGTGTTTTCAATGGCCAGCAGCGCCAGGTCGGTGCTGTAGCTGCTGCGCTCGGCGTCCAGCAGGTCAAGCATGCTGGAGGCGCCGTGCTTGTAGCGCAGGCGCACCAGACGCAGCGCCTCGGCCTGGGCGGCGCTTTGGCGCACGGTGGCGCTGCGGCGCGCGTCCAGCTGCTCGCGGGCGACGAGGGCGTCGGCCACGTCGCGGAAGGCAGATTGCACCGCACCCTCGTAGGCGGCAACCTGCTCTTGTTGGCGAATCTTGGCCGCGTCCAGGCTCGCCGAGAGCGCGCCCCAGTGGAAGATGGGCACGCTGATGGCGGGCGCAAACGCCCAGGTGCGGTTGCCGCCTTTGAACAGGTGCCCCAGCTCGTCGGAGCCGGTGCCAATACGCGCCGTCAGCCCGATGCGCGGGAAAAACGCCGCACGCGCTGCGCCGATGTTGGCGTTGGCAGCGCGCAGCGCGAACTCAGCGGCGCGAATGTCGGGACGGTTGAGCAACACCTCGGAGGGCAGCCCGGCGGGCAGGCGGTCAATCTTGAATTGCTCCGCCAGCGGCAGCGGCGCTGGCAGCCCAGCGGGCAGCGGCTGGTTGATGAGCAGCACCAGCACGTTGGCCGCCTGTTCCTTGGCCTGCACGGCGGCGGCATAGTCGGCACGCGCGGCCTCAATCAGCGCTTCTTGCTGGCGCAGGTCAATGGCCGAAGCCACACCGGCGCGGTAGCGGCGCCTGGCCAGTGCGTAGGTTTGCTCGCGCGTGGCAAGCACGCGCTGCGCCAGCGCCATCGCTTCATCGGCGTAGCGTTCGCCAAAGTAAGACTTGGCCACAGCCGCCACCAGCGCCAGATGCGTGGCGTCACGCGCAGCGGCGCTGGCAAAGTAGCCCTGCAGCGCGGCGTCTGCCGCATTGCGTACGCGCCCAAACAGGTCCAGCTCGTAGCTGGCAATGCCCACACCCACGCTGTAGGAGGAGGAGACAAAGGGCTGCCCCGTGGCACTGAGGTCACGCGCCACGCGGGCGCGCGAGCCGCTGGCGCTGGCGTCTACGCCGGGGAAAAGCTCAGCGCGCGCGATGGCGTACTGCTTTTGCACCGCCTCGGCGTTGAGCGCCGCCTGACGCAGGTCGGTATTGCGCGCCAGCGCCAGCTCGATGAGGCGGTGCAGGCGCGGGTCGGCGAAATAGTCCTGCCAGCCCATTGCGGCAGCCTGGATGCTGGGCGCTTCCGGTGCTGCCGCAGCATGGGCAAAGCTGCTGGGAATCGCCACCTGCGGCGCCTCATACGTGGGCGCGAGGGAGCACGCAGCCAGCGCGGCGCTGGCTGCGGCGGCGGCAAAAGTGGTGCGAAGTGTCGTTGTCATGCTGTGGCCTCCTCCTTGGCAGCGACGGCGTGCTCGCGGCTGGTCTCTCCCCTGAAAAATAGGCGCACCACCACGTAGAACATGGGCACCAGAAACACCGACAGCAGCGTGCCAATCAGCATTCCCCAAAACACCGAAGTGCCAATGGCGCGCTGGCTCGCTGAGCTGGCGCTGGAGGCGAAATACAGCGGCACCACACCCAAAATGAAGGCAAATGAGGTCATCAAAATGGGGCGGAAACGCATCTGCGCCGCCTGAATGGCCGCCTGCAGCGCGGTTTTCCCGCGCGCCTGCACGTCCTTGGCAAACTCAATAATCAGGATGGCGTTTTTCGCCGATAGCCCAATGACGGTAATCATGCCGACCTGAAAGTAAATGTCGTTCAAATACGACGGCGGCAGTCCGGACAGCCCGCCCACAAAATTGCGCCCCATCACCCCCAGCACTACGCCGAAAAAGCCCAGCGGCACCACCATCAGCACCGCCAGCGGAATGGACCAGCTTTCATACAAGGCGGCCAGCGCCAGAAACACGGACAAAATGGCAAACGCATACAGGATGATGGTCTGCGAGCTGCCCTTGATTTCTTCGCGCGACTGCCCTGCCCATTCCACGCTGTAGCCCTCGCCCAGTTCATTCACCAGGCGCTGCACTTCCGCCATTGCTTCGCCAGATGAATATCCGGTAGCGGCCTGCCCGTTGATTTGCATGGCGGGGTAGCCATTGAAACGCACGCTCTGCTGCATGCCCACAATCCACTGCGCTGTGGCCACGGTGGAAAGCGGCACGCCAACGCCCTGGCTGTTTGGCACCGTCATGGCGAGAATGTCTTCGGGCTGCATGCGCGCGTGCGAGTCGGCCTGCACAATCACACGCTGCAGCCGCCCCCTGTTGGGAAAGTCATTGATATATGAGGAGCCAAGCGCCGTGCCCAGCACGCTGCTGATGCTGGCAAATGAAATGCCTTGCGCAGCGGCAGCTTTGCGGTCAATATCAATTTGCAGCTGCGGCGCGTCTTCCAGGCCAGCGGCGCGGATATTGCTGGCGTCAAAAATGGGGTTCTGACGCATTTTCCCAAGCAGTTCATTGCGCGCCGCCAGCAGCATGGCGTGCCCACGGCTGTTGCGGTCTTGCAAATACATGTCAAAACCGGCGCTGGTGCCAAGCTCCATGATGGCGGGCGGGTTCACAACGATGGCAAAGCCGTCTTTCACGCTGCCCATGAGCGCACCCGTCATGCGTCCGGCCAGCGAGGCTGCGTCTTGCCCCTCGTTCTTGCGCAGCGCCCAGTCTTTGAGTGTGATAAAGCCCATCGCCATGTTTTGCCCCGCACCAGAGAAGCTGAAACCAGAAACATTGACGAAGTTTTCCACCTCAGGCATGTTGGTAATGACGCTGTTGGCAATGGCCATCGTGGCGTCGGTGCGCTCTTTGGTGGCGCCCGGCGGCAGTTGCGCCGTTACCATCAGCGAGCCTTGGTCTTCATTGGGCAAAAACGAGGTGGGAATGCGCGTGTACAGCCACACCGCCGCTGCCGCCACAGCCAGATATACCAGCATCAAAATACCCATGTGCCGCATGGAACGTGCAACACGCCCCTGATAGTCGCGCGTGGCGTTTTTGAAGGCAACGTTGAACCAGCCAAAAAAGGTGCGCTCCAGAAATGCCATGAGGCGCCCGACGAAACTGGTATCCACCTCGCCGTCTTTTTTGATGGGCTTGAGCAGCGTGCCGCACATGGCGGGCGTGAGCGAAAGCGCCAGAAAAGCGGAAAAGGCGATGGCAATCGCCATCGTCAGCGCAAACTGGCGGTAGATATTGCCCGTGGCGCCGCTGAACATCGCCAGCGGCACAAACACGGAAATCAGCACGGCGGTAATGCCGACGACGGCGCCGGAAATCTGGCTCATGGCTTTTTTCGTTGCTTCGCGCGGCGGCAGACCTTCCTCGCTCATGATGCGCTCGACGTTTTCCACGACGACGATGGCATCGTCGACCACGATACCAATCACCAGCACCATCGCAAACATGGTGAGCACGTTAATGGACATGCCCAGATACCAAATGCCAGCAAATGCGCCCAGCAGCGATACCGGCACCACCACGGCGGGAATCAGGGTGTAGCGGATGTTTTGCAAAAACACAAACATCACCAAAAACACCAGCACCATCGCATCGCGCAGCGTTTTCACCACCTCTTCAATAGACA
>ONTY01000064.1 GCA_900320815.1 uncultured Pseudomonadota bacterium | reverse complement strand
GCCGGGAAACAGGATGGCCGCCGTCTCCTCCAGCCCACGTTCGCGGAAAAACAGCACTTTCAACAAGCCAGCGGGCAGCAGTGCGACTTCCAGCATGGTGCCAATTTTTGCCGTTCGGCTGATGGCCGCACCAATATGGCTGGCGTACACCGCCCGCCCCTCCAGCGCGCTTTTGAAATCCAGGCCGCGCGCAGCCAGCCGCTCCAAAAACTGCTCTACCGTCACCACCCGGCGTATGCCAGCTTTTTCCAGCGCCGCGCGCAGTGCCTGCCCGCTGGCGGTGTAATTCAGGTTCACCGGCACTTTGCCTATCACGAACAGCGCCATATTTGTGATGGCGGCAATGGTGGAGCCGGGCAGCAGCACGCCGACTTTTTCCTCCTTTTTCAGGATGCGGCGAAAAAACCGGGCAAAGCAGAATACGGCAGTGGCAAATTTCAGGCGGCTCAGATTCATGCCGGTGCTGTCCACTGCTGCCGTTTTGAGCAGCCCGCTCTTGGTGTGTTCCAGCCAGTTGTGGACAAATGGGCGCTGGCGTGCCATGAAATGCTCCCAGGTAAAAAATGAAAGCTCCACCACTTTCTGCCGCATTTCAACATGGTCTGCAAAACGGCGGATGGGCACGCCAAAGGCCACGATAATATCGCGTTTGCCGCGCCGCGCCGTCAATTCCTTGTAATAGTCGCTGGCGCGGCTGAATGTGGACCCCCACAGACCGCGCAGATAAAACGGCACAATGCAAATATCATCCATATCGCGGATGGCAAGCTCATAGCCGCGCTGGAACTCGCCCACCTGCCCGTTGTAGCTGATAAAACCTTCCGGAAACAGGGCAACCACTTCGCCCGCTTCCAGCCGCTCGCGCACCGCCGTCAGGCTGGCGCGCGTGCCGCCCCGGCCAATGGGAATGACGCGGAACATTTTCAGCAGCCATCTCAAATACCATTTTTCATACAGGCCGCGATACATGACAAAAGTGATGGCGCGCGGGCTGGCCGCCTGCAGCAGCATCCAGTCAATCCAGCTGATGTGATTGCCCAGCAGCAGCACGCCGCCGCGCGGCGGCAGGTTTTCCAGCCCCTGCACGTGGAAGCGGTAGCCGGTTTTCAAAAACGGCAGCAGCCAGATGCGCGTGAACAGGTGCGGCAACTCAATGACGGCATACACACCGCCCATCAGGCAAATCACCGCCGTCGTCATGAAAATTGCGGCGGTGGAGGTGTGCAGCATTTCCACCAGCGCCACGCTGGCCGCCAGGAAGGCAATCATGAAAATGTTTTGCACAAAATTGTTGCCGGCGATGATTTTGCCCATTTCCCGCTCCGGCGCCAGATATTGAATGGTGGCATTCAGCGGCACCAGCACAAAGCCGCCGCACACGCCAAACAGCAGCGAGCACGCGCCCAGCACCCACACGCTGGCGTGCGTGGCAAACACCGCCAGTGCAGCAAAAATACCCAACGCGCCCAGCGGAATGACGCCGTGCTCAATATGGTGGCGCGACATATTGCCCGCAATGGCCGAGCCGACAATCATGCCAATGCCCGACAGCGCCAGAATGCCCTGCACAATGACAGCGTTGTCGTTGCCAGATGCCGCTTTGTAATGCGCCGGAAATGCGGCAACAACGACTTGCGAGACACCCCAAAACAGGCTCAGCCCCACAATGGACAGCCAGATATTGCGCTCCTGGCGCACGACGCGCATGTTGTCGCGCAGGTAGCCAAGTTTCAGGTAGCGCGCGGTGTCAAACGTCGCTTTTGCGCCCTGTGCATCGGCGCCAAAACTCGGCAGCAGCCAGGAGCACAGCGCCTCACCCGTGCTGAATGCGACAAGCAGCACGCCGATGGGCCAGATATTGGCAACAATCTGACCCATGTCGTGCGCGCCGCCATACCATTTTTCAAACGCAAAGGAAAAGGCAAAGGAGCCGCTCAATATGGCCACCACGGTGAGCGCCTGCACAATGCCATTCGCCTGCCCCAGGCGCTCGACGCCGGCGATGGATTTAATTAGCCCATATTTTGCCGGCGAGTAAATGGCGCTTTGCGCCGCCAGCGCCAGCGTGAGCCAGAATGCCGCCCAGAACATGCCGGCCCGGTATGCCACGAGTACGGCGACAGAAATGCCAACAGAAATGAGCGCGGCCACGCGCACGACGCGCGTTTTGTCAAACTTGTCGCTGATGAATCCGGCGGGTGAAAACAGCAGCACAAAGGGCAGCAAAATCATGCCGTTTACTACGGCGGTGAGGGCGATGAGTTCCACCCCGTCAAGGCTTTTCATCAGCGTGTTTTGAATCGTGATTTTGTGCGCCAGGTCCACGCAGGCATTCAAAAATGCCACGACGAGATAGGCCACAAAGCCGCGCTGGCGCCAGATGGAGTGCGCCACGTTTGCTTCGGATGTTTTCATTTACTTCATATACTCCTATTGATTGATTCTTGCTGCCGGCGTATCTTGCCGGCAGTCAAGCCATACTCTTCTTTTTGTCGCTGCGTTTGGGTTTGAGCAGCGGCGCGAGATGGCGCCCGGTGTGGCTGGCGGCGCAGGCGGCCACGTCTTCGGGCGTGCCTTGCACGATGAGCTGCCCGCCGCCTGCGCCCCCTTCGGGGCCGAGGTCCACGAGCCAGTCGGCGCATTTGATGAGGTCCAGGTTGTGTTCGATGACGACGATGGTGTTGCCCGCGTCGCGCAGGCGCATGAGCACGGCCAGCAGCAGCTGCACGTCGGCAAAGTGCAGCCCGGTCGTCGGCTCGTCCAGCACATAGAGCGTGCGCCCGGTGCCGGGGCGCGCGAGTTCCAGCGCCAGTTTCAGCCGCTGCGCCTCGCCGCCGGAGAGCGTGGTGGCGCTTTGCCCCAGCGTGATGTAGCCCAGCCCCACGTCCAGCAGCGTGCCAAGGGTGCGCGCAATCGTGGGCTGGTCGCGAAAAAAGTCGGCGGCCTCGCTCACTGTCATGCCCAGTATTTGCGCGATGTTGCACCCTTTCCAGAGCACTTGCAGCGTCTCGCGGCTGTAGCGGCTGCCGCCGCAGGCGTCGCAGGGCACGTAGGCGTCGGGCAGGAAGTGCATGGGCACGCGCACCATGCCCTCGCCCTGGCACGCCTCGCAGCGCCCGCCGCCGCTGGCGCGCGGCACGTTGAAGGAAAAGCGCCCCGCGCCCCAACCTCTTTCGCGCGCGTCGTTGCTGGCGGCCATGAGTGCGCGAATGGGCGCAAACAGCCCCGTGTAGGTGGCGGGGTTGCTGCGCGGCGTGCGCCCGATGGGGCTTTGGTCCACGGCGATGACTTTGTCCAGCCGCTCCAGCCCATCAATGGCTTCGTGCGGCGCCGCCTGCACGCGCGCACGCATGAGAAAGCGCGAGGCGGCGGCCAGCAGCGTGCCCTGCACCAGCGTGCTTTTGCCGGAGCCGGATACTCCTGTGACGCACGTGAACAGCCCAAGTGGAAAGTCCGCCGTCACGCCGCGCAGGTTGTGCCCGCTGGCGCGCACCACGCGCAACATTTCTTTGGGCTTGCGACGCTTGGCGGGCACGGCGATGGCGCGCCGCCCGCTCAGATACTGCCCCGTGGGGGAATCGGGGGCGGCGGCCACCTGGGCAAAGCTGCCTTGCGCCATCACGCGCCCGCCGTGCACACCGGCGCCGGGGCCGAGGTCGATGATGTGGTCGGCGGCGCGCATCATGTCTGCGTCGTGCTCCACCACAAGCACGCTGTTGCCCGCGTCGCGCAGGCGGCGCAGCGCGCCGATGAGCCGCGCGTTGTCCCTCTGGTGCAGGCCGATGCTGGGTTCATCGAGCACATACATCACGCCCGACAGCGCGCTCCCAATCTGGCTTGCCAGCCGGATACGCTGCGCCTCGCCGCCCGACAAGCTGGTGGCGCTGCGCGCCAGGTTCAGATACCCGAGACCCACATCGCACAAAAAGCGCAGCCGGCTGGCAATCTCCTGCACTACGCGCGCGGCAATCTCGCCTCGCGCGCCTTTAAGCTGCAGCGTGGCGAAATACTCCTGCGCCTGCTCCAGCGTGATGCTGCTCACCTCGTGAATCGCGCGGCGCTGCTCCCCCTCGCCGATGAACACATGCTGCACCCCGCGCGCCAGCCGCGCGCCGCCGCACGCCGGGCACGCCTTGTGCGTGCGCAGCCGCGAGAGCTGCTCGCGCGCCGATGGGCTGGCCGCGCGCCAGCGGCGCTCAAACATCGGCAGCACGCCCTCAAACGGGTGGCGCCCATCGTCTTCGCCAAAATCAATCAGCTCCTCGCCTGAGCCGTGCAGCACCGCGTGCTGCACCCGCTGCGGCAGGCGCTCAAACGGCTCATCCAGGTCAAAGCCATAGTGCGCCGCCAGCGCCTCCTGACAGCGGCGTGTGTCGGCATTGCGCGCATCCCAGAACGCCACCGCCCCACTCGGCAGGCTCATGCACGGAAAAGCGAGCACGCGCCCCGGGTCAAACGCATCCTGCACCCCCAGCCCCCCGCACGCCGGGCACGCCCCCTGCGGTGCATTGAAGGAGAACATGCGCGGCTCCAGAGCAGGAAGGGTATAGCCACACTCCGGGCAAGCAAAGCGGGTGCTGAAAGAGTGCTCCTCACCAGTATCCATTTCCACCAGCAGCGCGCGCTCCCCACCCGCGGCCAGCGCCGCCTCAAAACTCTCTGCCAGTCGCACCTCGGCATCGGCGCGTGCGCGCAGGCGGTCGATGACGATGTCCACGTCGTGCGGCGCGCCATCCAGCGGTGCATCCAGTTGTGCCGCCTGCACGACTTGCCCGTCAATGCGAAAGCGCACATACCCCCGCGCCTGCCACTGCTCCAGCAGCGCATCCAGCCCCTCGCTCTGCGCGCGTGCCAGCGGCGCCAGCAGCATCAGCCGCGCACCGTCGGGCAGCGCCAGCGCCGCCGCCACCATCTGCGCCACTGTTTGAATGTGCAGTGCGTGCCCATGCTCCGGGCAATGCGGCACGCCCGCGCGCGCAAACAGCAGCCGCAGCCAATCGTGAATCTCCGTGACGGTGCCCACTGTGGAGCGCGGGTTGTGCCCGCCCGCGTGCTGGCTGATGCTGATGGCCGGCGACAGGCCGTCGATGAAATCCACCTCCGGCCTCGGCATCAGGTTCAGGAACTGGCGCGCATAGGCGCTCAGGCTTTCCACATAGCGCCGCTGCCCCTCGGCATACAGCGTGTCAAACGCCAGCGACGACTTGCCCGAGCCAGACAGCCCCGTAATCACCACCAGCTGAGCGCGCGGAATATCCACATCAATGTTTTTCAGGTTGTGTGTGCGTGCGCCGCGCACGCTGATGAGGTGCGGCGTGTGTGCGGCGCGCGCCTGCGCCTCTTCGTCGTGCACTGTGTCGTTGCTCTTCAAGGCGTGCCCCCACAGGGAAAAAAGCTGCAAATTATCGGCGCCGCATGAATCCCTGACGCAATCAAATACTCCAATTGATGATGTCTCTATGCCCTTATGATATGCGGGCAATAGAGATATACCAGATTCATAGGGGCTTTTCAAAAAGCATGTCCCCCTAAGGGAGCCGCTGCAAAACCCGCTGCACGCCTTCGCTGCCCGCACCATATGCAGGCAGGCAGGCGCGAATGTGCTGGGTATGTTTTTTCAAAACATCCCTGTTTGCCTGCTGGCGCAAAAAAGGGCGCCCCCCTGAAAAACGGGAGGGCGCCCTTGGTGCTGGCGCGTGTGCGCGGATTTTTATTTTTGCGTCACGCGCACGTCGACGCGGCGCGATTCAGCGAGAGTGTCTTTGCTTTCGGTGGCTTGGCGCGGTTTGTCCAGGGTGATGCGTCCAGCCGGAATGCCAGCGGCGACCAGGGCGTCGCGCACGGCTTCGGCACGCTCGCGAGCAAGCGCAGCGTTGGCGGCAGCATCGCCGGTGGTGTCGTTGTAGCCGGAGATGGCAACGCTGGCGGCACTGTTGTCGTCAAGGTAAGCCTTGATTTCGTCCAGACGGCCTTCACGGATAGCCTCGTAAACTTTTTGTCCGAGCAATTGGAACTTGGTTTTGAGCTTGGACTGCACCATGGACAGCTCCACGCGCGAAAGCACGTTGGATGCACAGCCTTTAGCCGTAATTTTCAGCTTATTTAGAGTATTTTCGTTCATAATTTCATCCGACTAGCCTTTAAAATAGTAGATTTTTCGATATAAAACAACGGAGATTTTTCTATGAGTCGCAGCGATCGCAGAAGAGCAAAGCAAAACGTCAAAAAATTCGTTCCAAAGAAGTCAAACGCGCTGGATAAACGAGTCATCGTACTCCTCGCCATCATTGTCGTTGTGTTTTTCGTAGGAACAATGATCATCCAGAGAGGCTAATTAATGAAGTTCACTATCCAGAAGAATGTTTTGCAGGATGCACTGCAAGCGGCAATTAGCGCCGTTCCGAACAAGTCCACCATCCAGATCCTCAACAACTTTTCGCTCCGCCTCGAAGGCAACTTCCTCGAAGTGAGCGCTACAGACCTCGACCTCGGTATCAGGGTCAAGGTGGAAGTGCAGGGCGAACGTGATGGCGCAGTCGTCATCAACGCACGCAAGCTGTTCGATCAGGTGAAGAGCCTCGTGGACCCGAGCATCACGAACATCACTTTTGACGCACAAGATTACCTGGTGAAGATCCAGTGGAGCGAACGCGGTAAGGCAAGCATCATCGGCTTTGACGCGAACGACTTCCCGCCGTTCCCGGAAATCGAAAATGGCGAAACATTGAACATCGCCGCAAGCGAACTTGCATTCCTCGCCGAAAAGACATTGTTCGCCACTTCTACCGACTCCACGCGCTTGAGCTTGAACGGCGTGTTCCTCGAAGCAAAGGACGGCAAGATTTCCATGGTCGCAACAGACGGTCACCGCTTGGGCCGCGCAGCCATCGACCAGGAAGGCGCAGAACTTTCGAACGGCGTCATCATCCCGCACAAGGCTTTGCAGCACATCTTGCACATGGCCAAGGGCGATTCCACGGTTGAAGTCCGCACCTCTGCAACGCACATCCTCTTCAACACGGGTTCCATCCAGGTCATCTCGAAGCTTTACGAAGGACCGTAT
>ONTY01000222.1 GCA_900320815.1 uncultured Pseudomonadota bacterium | reverse complement strand
ACGCAATTTGCGCGCGCCCCACGGGGCGGCGCCCATACGCCGCAAGCATGGCGTTGAGGGCGATTTCAAAATCGCCCAGCGTATCCACCAGCGTGCCGTCCAGGTCAAACAGGCAGGCGGTGAGGTCGGGCAGGGCAGGGGCAGTCATGCGTCAAGTATGCGGCGATGGCAATTGCAAGGGTATATGCTTGTTACCGGCTTATGATGCTGGCGATGAAGCATTCATTCAAGGAGTATATAAATATGGTGTGATACTCATTGAATATATATCTGGCTGCCAGCTTTATAAGCCGGTGATGAAGTCATACCCAAGGCTATCTTGGCGCTGTTTCCGTTGGCTATGGAACCGGGCGCTGCACACAAAAAAACATCTCCTCGCCTGCCGCGCGGCAGAGGCGCGATGCATCGCGTCCTCCTGTGATGGATGCCGTTATGGGTGCCATAAATGGCATCCTCATCCTTATACTTTTGTTTCTGTTAATGGCAACCGCAGGCGCATTGCATTCAATACAGTATAATAATGCTGAGGGCGCTGATATTCGCTGCCGATTTGGGCAATGGTTTATTGCTGTGCCGTGGCTGTGGCGCAAATTGAAGCAGCAGAAACAACGGCGGGCGGTGTTTGCGACGCTGGCGGGTGTTTTTGTGGTGGGTCTTTGGTATGCAGGTGCATTTTCTTGGAACTGTTGACTATGCAGAAACGCTGGCGAAGATGCAGGCGTTTTCGCGCGCGGCGCAGGCGGCAGAAGAGCTGTGGCTGTGCGAGCACGCGCCGGTGTTCACGCTTGGCGCGGCGGGGCGGCGCGAGCATGTGCTGGCGCCGGGCGAGATTCCGCTGGTGGCCACCGACCGGGGCGGGCAGGTGACGTATCACGGCCCGGGGCAGGTGGTGGCGTATCCGCTCATTGACTTGCGCGCCAGAGGGTTTTTTGTCAAGGAATATGTGTTCCGGCTGGAAGAGGCCATCATCCGCACGCTGGCGGATGTGGGCATCACCGGGCACCGCGTGGCGGGCGCGCCTGGGGTGTATGTGCGGCTGGCGGACCCGGCGGGGCACGCGCTGCTGCCGCAGCGCCCGCAGCGGCAGGCGCCGGGGGCGCTGCCGCCTGCGCCGGATTTCAGCGGAGTGGGGAAAATTGCCTCCATTGGGCTGAAAGTCAGCGGCGCGCGCGCCTGGCACGGGCTGGCGCTGAATGTGGCGATGGATTTGGCGCCGTTTGCGCGCATCAATCCGTGCGGCTATGCCGGGCTGCAGGTGGTGGATGTGGCGTCGCTGGGCGTGTGCATTTCCTGCGATGCTGCGGCGCAGCTTCTGGCGGGGCACATTCAGCGCCTGCTGGCGCGGTGAAGCATCGGCATAGTCTGCAAAAACGATGGGTATACATTCGTTGCCGGCACAACAAGAAGGCGATGTAATATATTTGCATAGAGTATACGCGCAGGGGCGCAGAGATGAGAGAACTTCCCGAGAACATCGGCCTGGCCGTGCGCGAAATCAAGTCGGCCATCGTCAGGGCGCAAAGCCGCGTTGCCGCAGGCGCCAACGCCGAGATGCTTGCGCTTTACTTCGGCATCGGGCAATACGTCGCGCACAAGACGGCCACAGAGAAATGGGGCACGGGCGTCATCGACGCCATCAGCCGCCGCCTGCAGCAGGAAATGCCGGGGCTGCGCGGCCTCAGCGCGCAGAGCATCCAGAGGATGCGGCAGTTCTACGAAACATGGACAGATGCACTCATTTGGCCGGCGGCGGCCAGATTGGAAGCGGAGGGCACGGGCGGCGCAATTTGCTCACCGGCTGTGAGCAAATTGGAGTTTGCGGGCGACAGGCTCGTGCCCGCCTCCGCGCCAACTGTTCCAAGGGTGACAGCTGAAGAGTTCATGTCTCTGGGGTTCTCGCACCACATGACCATTATTTCGCAGGCGAATTCCATTGAAGAGCGCCTGTTTTACATCCACGAAGCGGCGCAACAGCGGTGGAGCAGGGAACAACTGACTTCCAGCATCAAGCGGGACGATTTCCGCCATCGCGCCGCGATGCCCGGCAACTTTATGGCGACCATTCCGGATGCGGCACTGGCGCGTAAAACACTCGGGATGTTCCGCGACGAGTATCTGCTCGATTTCGTGAACCTTGACGACATTGAGGCGGCGCACAGCGAGGATGTGGACGAGCGCGTTCTTGAAAAATCCATCGTCGCCAACATTCAGAAGTTCATCATGGAGTTCGGGAGGGATTTCTCGTTTATCGGCAGCCAGTATCGCGTCGAGGCGGCCGGGCATGAACACTTCATCGATTTGCTGTTCTTCAACAGAGAATTGAACGCGATTGTGGCGGTGGAACTCAAGAAAGGCGCGTTCAAGCCCATTTATCTCGGACAATTGAATCTCTATTTGCAGATACTGGACGATACCGTGAGAAAGCCGCACGAGAACGCCTCCATCGGCATCATACTTTGCCAATCGGCAGACAGACCATATGTGGAATACGCGGTAAGAGACTACAGCAAACCCCTTGGCGTTGCGACATACCGCACGGCGGAGGAAATGCCTGAAAAACTGCGCAAGGCTCTTCCTCCAATTGACGAACTTGAAAAGCAGTTGGGAGGTGTGCCCAGATGAACCATTCCCCTGTCATTACTGCCGCGCCCGCCGAGGGCGAGCACCTTGATCCGCGCGCCAAGAAAAAGGGCGCGGCAAAACTGGCACGCATTCCCGTGAAAGTGGTACACAACGCGCCGCCGCTGCCCAAGCCGGCGTGGATTCGCGTGCGCGCGGGCGGGGCGGGCAGCCAGTTTGCCGGCGTGCGCGCGGCGTTGCGCGCCAGCGGCCTGGCGACGGTGTGCGAGGAGGCATCGTGCCCCAACATCGGCGAGTGCTATGGGAGGGGCACGGCGTCGTTCATCATCATGGGCGACAAGTGCACGCGCCGCTGCCCGTTTTGCGATGTGGGGCACGGCAGGCCAGAGCCGCTGGACGCCACCGAGCCGCAGCGCCTGGCGCAGGCCGTCGCCCGCATGAAGCTGCAGTATGTGGTGATAACCAGCGTGGATCGGGACGATTTGAAAGACGGCGGCGCCGGGCATTTTGCAGCGTGTATTCAGGAAATACGCAAAACGTCGCCCGCCACGCGCATTGAAATACTCACGCCCGATTTTCGCGGGCGCGTGTCGCGCGCATTGGAGGCGCTGGAAAGCAATTTGCCCGACGTGATGAATCACAACCTTGAAACAGTGCCGCGCCTGTATCGCGCTGCACGCCCGGGCGCGGATTATCAGGGCAGCCTTGATTTGCTGGCGCAGTGCAAAAAACGCTGGCCGCACATTCCCACCAAAAGCGGGCTGATGCTGGGGCTTGGGGAAACTGATGAAGAGATTTTGGCGGTCATGCGCGACTTGCGCGCCGCCGGCGTGGAGATGCTCACCATTGGGCAGTACCTGGCGCCAAGCAGCGCGCATCTGCCCGTGCGCCGCTACGCCACGCCGGAGGAATTTGCCGCGCTTGGACACGCAGCGCGCGAGATGGGCTTTCGCCACGCCGCTGCCGCACCGCTGGTGCGCAGCAGCTACCACGCAGACCTGCAGGCGGCTCAGGCGGCGCAG
>ONTY01000264.1 GCA_900320815.1 uncultured Pseudomonadota bacterium | reverse complement strand
CCCCTGGCGGAAGAGGATGGCGTCCGTGGTCTGGCGCTTGGCGCGCTCTTCCAGCCACTTGCCAAGGCGCACCAGCGCCACCACGACGGCGGCGCTTTCAAAGTACAGATGCGCGTGCGCGCCGCCGCCCCCGGCAAACAGCCACGCCCACATAGACAGCAGCCACGCCGCCGTGGTGCCGCAGGCCACGAGCAGATCCATGGTGCCGGTGCGGCCCTTGATGGCGTGCCAGGCGCCCCGGTAAAAGCGCGCGCCCAGGATGAACTGCACCGGCGTGGCGAGCAAAAACTGCACCCACGCCGGCGGCATCCAGTGCACGCCAAAGGGCAGCAGCAGCATGGGCGCCACCAGCGGCAGGCACAGCAGCAGGCCAAGCGCCACGGGCGCAAAACCAGCCCAGGAGCCAGCATCGGGCGCGGCGATGGCAGCGTCTGAGGCGCGTGGCTCGTAGCCCGCATCGCGCACGGCGCGGCGCAGCACGGGCGCCATCGCTGCTGCGTCGCCCGCAAAGCGCACGCGCGCGGCTCCACGCGCGCCACGCAGCTGGCGCAGGTCATGCCGCCCACGCCCAGGTCAAGGGTGTGAAATGTTGGGGAGGTGCTTGCTTCACTCATAGGCGGCGAGTGTCGCTGCAAAGCAGCAGGTGCGGGAAAGGCGTGGCGGAAAGCCGCATGGGAAAGAACGCTATATACTCACATACTGCTACAACAAATGCAGTATAGCCCGCATATATCGCCGGTAAGCGCAACATACCCAATGAAATACTGCAATTGCAGAAGGCAGGCGCGGCGCGCCTGCCGCACGGTTGCCCTGCGCCAGAGGAGGAGAGCTTTTGCGTTAGGCTTGCACCTTTTTCATTTTTGCCAGAGCAAGCAGGCCCGCACCATGAACAAGCCGCTGACCCCCGCCGAAATCGCCTTGCGCGATGGCGCGCGTGACTACCACAACCGGCCCATGCCCGGAAAACTCTCCATCACGCCCACCAAGCCGCTCTCAAACCAGCGCGACCTGTCGCTGGCGTATTCGCCAGGCGTGGCGTATCCCTGTCTGGACATCCAGGCTGACCCCGCCAAGGCTGCCGAATACACCAGCCGCGCCAACCTGGTGGGGGTGATTACGAATGGCACCGCTGTGCTGGGGCTGGGCAACATTGGCCCGCTGGCGGGCAAGCCGGTGATGGAGGGTAAGGCGTGCCTGTTCAAGAAGTTCGCCGGCGTGGATGTGTTTGACATTGAGCTGGCGGAAACCGACCCCGACCGCCTCGTGGACATCATCGCCGCGCTCGAGCCCACGCTCGGCGGCGTGAATCTGGAAGACATCAAGGCGCCCGAGTGCTTCTATATCGAGAAGAGGCTGCGCGAGCGCATGAACATCCCCGTCTTTCACGACGACCAGCACGGCACCGCCATCATCTCGTCGGCGGCGCTGCTCAACGGGCTGGAACTGGTGGGCAAGTCCATTGAGAGCGTGAAGATTGCCGTCAGCGGCGCGGGCGCGGCGGCGCTGGCGTGCCTGAAGCTCATGCGCGCGCTGGGGGCAAAGATTTCCAACATTTCCGTGTGCGACTCGCGCGGGCTGATTTATCAGGGACGCGAGGGCGGCATGGATGAAAACAAGGCCGTCTACGCGCAGCCAGACTGCGGCGCGCGCACGCTGGCGGACGCAGTACGCGGCGCTGACGTGTTTCTGGGCTGCTCCACCGGCGGCGTGCTCACCGCCGAGATGGTGCAGACGATGGCCGATCGCCCCGTCATCCTCGCGCTGGCCAATCCTGAGCCGGAAATCCGTCCGGAAATCGCCAGGGAGGTGCGCCCCGACTGCATCATCGCCACTGGGCGCAGCGACTACCCCAACCAGGTCAACAACGTTCTGTGCTTTCCCTACATCTTCCGGGGCGCGCTGGACTGCGGCGCCAGCAAAATCACCGAGGAAATGGAGCTGGCGTGCGTGCGCGAAATCGCCGCGCTGGCCAAGGCGGAACCCAGCGCCGAAGTGGCGGCGGCGTATGCGGGGGCAAGCCTGCTGTTCGGGCCGGAATACCTGATTCCCACGCCGTTTGACCCGCGCCTGATTCTTCGCATCGCGCCGGCGGTGGCGCAGGCGGCGATGGACTCGGGCGTGGCCACGCGCCCCATTGCCGACCTGGACGGCTACGTGCAGCGCTTGGAACGCTTCACCAACCAGACGGGCATCGTCATGCGTCCCGTCGTCGATGCGGCGCACAACGTGCCGCTGGAGCACAAGCGCGTGGCGTACGCCGAGGGCGAAAACTGGCACGTGCTCTACGCCACGCAAGTGGTGGTGGACGACGGGCTGGCAGCGCCCATCCTCATCGGCAGGCCGCGTGTGATTGAGGAGCGCATCCGCGAGATGCGGCTGCGCATGAAAATTGGGCGCGACGTGCAGTGCCTGGATCCGGAAAACAACCCCGCCTTCGAACGCTACTGGCAGACCTACCACGCTCTGGCTGGCCGGCGCGGCGTGACGCTGGACGCGGCCAAGGCTGCAGTGCGCCACTCGCCCGCCGTGGTCGCCGCGCTCATGGTGCGCCTGGGCGACGCCGACGCCATGATTTGCGGCACCGAGGGCAACTTTGACCCCAACCTGGAGTTCGTGCGCGAGGTCATCGGCATCGCCCCCGGCGCGCCCGCGCTGGCCGCGCTGAGCGCCGTGATGCTGCCTGAGCGCACGTTGTTCATCGCCGACACCTACGTCAACGAAAACCCCAGCGCAGAACTCCTGGCGGCCATTGCCAGTATGGCTGCCGAGGAGGTGTGGCGCTTTGGCATGCCGCCCAAGGTGGCGTTCGTCTCGCACTCCAACTTCGGCTCTTCCAGGCGTGCCTCGGCGCTGAAGATGCGGCGTGCCTGCGAGCTGTTCCGCCAGATTGCGCCCGACGTGGAGTGCGATGGCGAAATGCACGGCGACGCGGCGCTCTCGAGCACGCTGCGCGCGCAAGCCGTCAGCGACAGCCGCCTGCAAGGCGAAGCGAACCTGCTGATTTGCCCCAACCTGGACGCCGCCAACATCCTGCTCAACGTGCTCAAGGCCGAAGCCGGCCCAGGATTGACGATTGGTCCCATGCTCCTTGGCACTGCCGCGCCCGCGCATGTGCTCACCTCGGCAGCTGTGTCGCGGCGCATCATCAACGCCACCGCCATCGCCGTGGCGGAAGCGGGCGCACAGCGTGGCGCCGCGCGCTGAACGCGCAGCCGCGTGCATGAAAAAAGAACAACGAGCCGCGCACTGTGCGGCTCGCCTCTGTTCGTGCCGCAGCATTTTTCTCTAATTTTTTTGT
>ONTY01000316.1 GCA_900320815.1 uncultured Pseudomonadota bacterium | reverse complement strand
CGCTGCCGCGCAATAAGGCGGCAGCGCAGCGCATGACGACAAACAATAGGGGATGGAATAGATACTCTGCATTTTGACTGGTCATTGCCCGCATATCATGCGGGCAACAAAAACATACCAAAAGATTCCCACCATTCACCATTCACCATTCACCATTCACCATTCACCATCCACCATCCACCATCCACCATCCACCATCCACCATCCACCATCCACCATCCACCATCTCACCAAGAAAGACAAAACGATGGGCACAAGCGAGCAATCCCTGTTTGGCACCGACGGCGTGCGCGGCAAAGTCGGGCAGAGCATCAATGCAGATTTCGTGCTGCGGCTGGGCAATGCCGTCGGCAGGGTGCTGCTGCGCAGCGCGGGCGCCGCGCGTCCTGTCGTGCTCATTGGCAAAGACACGCGGCTGTCGGGCTACATGTTTGAAAGCGCGCTGGAAAGCGGTCTGAACTCGGCGGGCGTTGACGTGGTGCTGCTCGGCCCCGTGCCCACACCTGCTGTGGCCTACCTCACACGCGCGCAGCGCGCCAGCCTGGGCGCCGTGATTAGTGCCAGCCACAACCCGCACGAAGACAACGGCATCAAGTTTTTTGACGCCGCCGGCTGCAAGCTGCCCGACGCATGGGAGGCCGAGGTGAGCGCCGCCATGCGCGAGCCGCCCCAGTGGGCGGACGCCGCGCACATCGGGCGGGCGCGCCGGCTGGACGATGCCGCCGGGCGCTACATCGAGTTCTGCAAGGGCAGTTTTAGCAGCCACCTGAGCCTGCGCGGCCTCAAGATTGCTGTTGATGCCGCGCACGGCGCCGCGTATCAGATTGCGCCCAAGGTCTTCCATGAGCTTGGCGCCGACGTGGTGACCATGGGCTGCGCGCCCGACGGGCTGAACATCAACGACGGCTGCGGCGCCACGCACCCCGAGGCGCTTGCGCGCCTTGTCGTGGAAAGCGGCGCCGACTACGGCGTGGCGCTGGACGGCGACGCCGACCGGCTGCAAATGATTGGCGCCGACGCGCGCCTGTTCAATGGCGACGAGCTGCTCTACGTGCTCGCCGCTGACCGCCTCGCGCACCTCAAGGCGCGCGGCAAACCGCGCGGGCCGCAGCACGCGGGCGTGGTCGGCACGCTTATGAGCAACCTCGCCATCGAGCGCGCCATCAGGCAGCTTGGCTACGAGTTTGTGCGCGCCAAGGTGGGCGACCGCTACGTGCTCGAAGAACTCACACGGCGCGGCTGGCTGCTGGGCGGCGAAAGCTCCGGGCACATCCTGGCGCTGGAGCGCCACAGCACGGGCGACGGGCTGATTTCCGCGCTGCAGGTGCTGCGCGCCTGCGCCGCGCGCGGGCGCACCGTCGCCGAGCAGCTCGAAGGCGTGCAGCTGTATCCGCAAGAACTCATCAACGTCCAGTTGCCCGCCGGTTTTGACTGGCGGGCCAAAGGCGCCGTGCAACGCGCCGTGCAAGAGGCCGAAGCCGAAATAACAGAGCAGGGCGGACGCATCCTGATTCGCGCCAGTGGCACCGAACCTGTGGTGCGCGTGATGGCCGAGGCGCCCGATGCGGCACTGGCGCAACGCAGCGCGCAGCACATTGCCGAGGCGCTGCGCGCTGCATCGAACTAAATACCCATCTTATTTATACGCTATTGCCGGCGTATTATGCGGGCAGGAAATACTATACCATAACATCTATCAGAAGACTATGGATGGCAGCCAAGCCGGGCTGGGCAAAAGCGCACAGCAAGCACGCATGCCGAATGTTTCTTACACTGTGCAACTATTGAAGAGAAAGGAAAACTGCTGCTGCTGGCTGTCGGCTATGCCGTGTATGGGCGGTTTGTGGAAAAGATTTTTACTCCTGACGGGCGCAAAACCCCCGCCATGGCCATGCGCGACGACGTGGATTACATCCCGCTGTCCACCTGGAAGGCCACGCTCATCCAGCTTTTGAATATTGCTGGCACGGGGCCGATATTTGGTGCACTCCTGGGTGCGTGCTTTGGCCCGATTGTGTTTTTGTGGATTGTGTTTGGCTCCATTCTGGGCGGCGCCGTGCACGACTATATGAGCGGCATGATTAGCGAGCGCCACGGTGGCACCTCCATTGCGACGCTCTCAGGACATTATCTTGGTAAAACCGGCCTGTACGCAATGCGCATATTTTCCATTATTTTGTTGCTGTTCACGGGCGTGGTGTTTATCGTTACCCCGGCGTCGCTGCTGGCAAAGCTCACGCCGGGCTTTTCCATGAACTTCTGGATGATTGAAATCATGGGCTACTACATACTGGCGACGCTGCTGCCCATTGACAAAATCATCGGCTGGTTTTATCCCATTTTTGCTGCCGTGCTTGCCATCATGGCGGTGCTGGTGATGGGCGCCATCTTGTTTGCATCTGACTACCACATTCCGGAGATGCAACTCGCGAACCTGCATCCCAAGGAGCTGTCCGCGTGGCCGTTCATGTTCATCACCGTGGCGTGCGGGGCAATTTCGGGCTTTCACTCCACGCAGGCGCCGCTGATGGCCAAGTGCATGGTGGGTGAGCGCGCCGGGCGCAAGATTTTTTATGGTGTCATGATTTTGGAAGCCGTCATTGCGCTGATGTGGGCGGCGGCAGGCTCTGCGTTTTATGGCAGCACTCAGGCGCTAAGCGCCGCACTGGCCGCTGGCGGGCCGGCGAGCGCTGTGTTTGATATTTCCACCAATATGCTGGGCGCTTTTGGCGGCGTGCTGGCGATAATTGGCGTGGTGGTGTGTCCGATTACCTCAGGCGATACCTCATTTCGTGTGGTGCGCATGATTGTGGCCGAATGGATGGGGCTGGAACAAAAAACATTTTTTTACCGCCTGATGATTACCTTGCCGCTGCTGGCCGTGGCGGCCATGCTCACGCAAATTGATTTCAGCGTGCTCTGGCGCTATTTCTCGTGGAGTAACCAAACCCTGGCCACCGTGGCGCTGTGGGTGGCAACGGCGTATTTGCTGCGCTATGAACGCTGGCGTTTTAGCTCACTCGTCACGGCGCTGCCCGCCACATTTATGACAGCGGTATGCACCAGTTATATTTTCATGGCACCTGAAGGTTTTAAATTGCCCGCTGCTGTGGGCTATCCAGTCGGCATTGGCGCGGCGCTGGCGCTGTTTGCCTTTTATGGCTACACCACGCTGCGGCGCGATGCGCGCGAATTGCCACTGCCTTCGCGCTTTGTTGGCACGCGCCAGGGGCGCAGCGCGCGCACACGCACACGCGGCGAGTCGCGCTTGGGCGAATCGCGCTTGGGCGAATCGCGCCTTGGCCATTCGCGTCAGGACGAGGCGCGCAGTAGCCGGCGTTCGGGCAGCAGCACCTATGCCAGCACCCGCAACGGGCACACCCGCAGCGGCAGCGTCCGCAGCACGCAGGAGCCAATCAGCCCCAGCCAACTGGCGGCGCTGCAAGCCGCTGGCGCCACACCCAGCCAACTGGCGCGACTGAGTGTGATGGGCGTGCTCGGCTCGGCAGGCGAGAGCCAGCTGGGCGAGTTGCGCGCGCAAGCTGCCCGTCGGCGTGAAGAAGCGCGGGTGCGCCGCAGCCAGCTGGCCGCGCTCACCGCCCGGCGCCCTGCGGCGCACAGTGGCCGCACCAGCACAACGGGGCCGGTCTCGTTGCTGCCAGAGGACTTGCCCACCGGCGTGCCTTCCACACTCACGGTGCCGCCGCAGCCGCCGCGCCCAGCGGCAGCGCGCAGCCGCCCTCGCGCGCCGCAGGCTGGCCCCAGCCGCCTGGACTAAGTGCGCTGCTTTGCCCACAACAAGTCCCCGCTGCGGCGGGGATTTTTTATGGCTGTTTATGAGCAGCGCAGCTGCACAGGAGAAGGGGGCGAGCTGCGCGGCAGCAGCCGTGCCATGCGGCGCGTACACTTGTGCACTGCAGCACGGTGCGGCGCCCATTGCGGCGCTTTTTTCGTGCTCTGGCTGTCAGTGCGGCGTGCGTGCTGGCGGTATTTTTTGTGTTTGCTCCCGAAGGA
>ONTY01000060.1 GCA_900320815.1 uncultured Pseudomonadota bacterium | reverse complement strand
GATATTCATGCCAGCGATGCCAGCGGAGAAACCGCCATGATGAAAGCCGCGCAGGGCGGGCATGTGGAGATTGCCAAAATCCTGCTGGCCAATGGCGCCGATGTGGTGGAAAAAGGCAAGGATGCGCGCGGCAATGTGCGCGGGCGCACGGCGCTGATGCATGCCGCCTGGCATGGGCGCGAAGAAATGGCGGAGTTTTTGCTTGAACAGGGTGTGCCGGTCAACGCTGCGGCGCCATTGGCAGGAGAGACGGCGCTCACCAATGCGGCGGCTGCCGGGCATGTGGATATGGTGCGGCTGCTGCTGGGCAATGGCGCTGATATTCACGCTGCCAGAAAAGACGGCGCCACGGCGCTGGGCATGGCTTTGACAGGCAAAGCTGATAACATCTTGGAAAAAAATGAGGAAATCATACAAATCCTGCTGACGCGGGGCGCTGATATTCAAGCCGCACTGGCACCAGCGACATGGGGCGGGCATTTGGAAGCGGTGCAATTTCTTGTTGGCAAAGGTGCACGAGTTGACGCAGCCGACCCGCGCGGCATTACACCGCTGATGCACGCTGCCTTGCATGGGCATAAAGAGATTGTTGCATTTTTGCTGGCAGAAAAAGCAAACATTCATGCGGCCAGTGAGTCTGGAAATACGGCGCTGTGGAATGCTGCTGCGCGTGGACACAGCGAGGTGGTGCAAATGCTGCTGGATAAAGGCGCGGATACCGATCAAGGCAACAAAAATGGTGTAACACCGCTGATGGAAGCAGCTTTGCAGGGACGCGTTGAGGTGGCCAAGCTGCTGATAGCACATGGTGCGAATATCCACGCGACAGAAAAAAATGGCAATACTGCGCTGGTGCGCGCTGCCATCAAAGGAAGCACTGAAATTGCCAAACTGCTGCTGGATAAGGGAGCAGATGTAAATCACGCCAACGCCATTGGTTTGACACCACTCATGGAGGCAGCGCACCGCAGACACGATGCAGTTGTCAAATTGTTGCTGGAAAAAGGCGCAGATACTCAGGCAATCAACAAAAGCAGCGCAACGGCGCTGCGGCTGGCTGCGGAAAAAAAACACAAAAACATTGTGGACATGCTCAAAGCAGCAGGCGCGCGGGAATAGCAAAGGCGGCGCATGTGGCTGCCGCAGAGAGTCTGTTGAGGGTCTTTTGGGTTAGGTCTTTTTGGTTTGTTGCATACTGGGGTCATGCAACAGACTACCCAAGCCAAGACACGCAAGAGCTACCCAAGCGACATCACCCGTGAGCAGTTTGCCGTCATTAAACCGCTGCTCGAGAGCGCGCGCAAGAAAACGGCACCACGCATTGTCGATTTGTATGACGTGTTCTGCGCGCTGCTGTATGTGAAGTCCACCGGATGCCAGTGGCGTGCATTGCCAGCTGACTTTCCAAAGTGGGCTACTGTTTATTCATATTTTCGGATTTGGTCGGAAGAAAAAGAAGGAACAAGCCCCCTGGAGCAGGCATTAAAAAAATCAGGTGAGGCGAGAGCGCAAACGACAGGGACGCAGTGAGCAGCCCACGCTTTTGATTGTGGACACGCGCAAAGTGTCAAAAATGCCTCGCCAGCCAGCTGCAAAGAGAGGGGCTTCAAAACTTTGGGGCGTGAGGGCGTTCCACCCTCGAAACATCGGTGCAATCGAGGGTAAGATATCCTCGTTCCAAAGGTTTGCGGCAGGTTTTGAAGCGATTTCTTAAAATTACTTCAAAAAATGGTGCTTTTCCATAAAATCAAAATATCTTTCGCGTCGTATATAGCGTTGTCCGTTTGGATGAATGACTGCATCGTTCGGGAACTTTCTATGGCGAAGGGCTATCTGCTTATGAAGCATATAGGTGAACAAAAAATAAGCCATTATTATAGACTCAGCAAACATTGCGCTGGCAGGCATCATGGGTGGCGGCTACAGCAGGCGGCTCATGCAGCTTCCTTTGCGCGGCATGCACCAAGGGCGCCAAGCTGGTGTTGAGCAGGGCAGCGATGAGCAGCACGCACACCCCACGCAGAAACCGCGCGCCCATGCCGCGAAACGGCGGACGATACACACCGCTTTGGGTCAGGGGGATGTGAGAGATGGATGCTGTGTGGAGCATTTGAGCCTGGTGATGCACAAAGAGGCGCGAGACAATTTTATATGGCTTGGATACTCTTATCTATGGCGATTCATTTCCGGCACGATATGCGGGTAAATATGTTCATACGTATTTCTGTATGAGAAATGGAGAGGGGTATCTTGTATACGCCTGTGAAAAATAAGGGTAGCGTGCTGTTTATATGCGGGGTATTTGAAAAGGTCTACACAATCCCACCCCAAACCCTTGCCGGCAGCGCGTGTCAGGAATTTTTCTGGATGGCGAAGGGTATATGCGAATTATCTGTAATATACAAGGGTGATGCGCTATAAATATGCAGGGTATTTGACGGACAGCAATTCATCACACTCTGGCTTTATGCAATAGTTGCTATGGTATATCTTGATTTTCAGTAATATACAATGGTAATACGATGATATGAATTGGGGTATTTGCCTTTTCCTCGCCTCCGCAGCCAGCGTCGGGCGGGGGGCGCTCACTACAATTGCGCGCATGGATGATGAAGCAGGCGCCATTCAGTTGGACAACCACTTTCTTATTGCCATGCCGGGCGTGCGCGATGAGCCGTTTGCGCGCAGCGTGGTGTATGTGTGTGAGCACTCGCCGCATGGCGCGATGGGTTTCATCATCAACAAGCCAGGGAGCTTTGATATGCGCGAGTTGTTCCGCCGTGTGAATCTGCCGCTGGGTCGCGCGGAGTTGGGCGTGCAGCCGGTGTTTTTGGGCGGACCGCTGCAGCCGGAGCGCGGTTTTGTGCTGCACGAGCGCATGACTGTGGAGGGCATGGCGCCCGATGAGTCGCTGTATGCCTCCACGCTCAGCGTGGCGGGCGGGCTTGAGGTGACGGCCTCGCGCGATGTGCTGGAAGCGGTGGCTGCCGGCGGAGGGCCGCCGCGTCTGTTGATGGCGCTGGGTTTTTCCTCGTGGGGCGCGGGGCAGCTTGAGGCGGAGATTGCGCGCAACGACTGGCTGACGGTGGGCGCCGATGTGGCGCTGATGTTTGAGGCTCCCGTAGAGCAGCGGTATGAGCGGGCGCTGGCGCTGCTGGGTATGCAGGCGTGGATGCTCACGTCCGAAGCCGGTCATGCCTGACGCTGCTGCCCGTTTCATGGCGTTTGACTGGGGTGCGCGGCGTTGCGGCGTGGCAGTGGGCAACGCCTTGACGCACAGTGCCACGCCGCAGCCCACGATTGCGGCGCAGGGGCAGGCGCGCTGGCAGCAGATTGGCGCGCGCATTGCCGCCTGGCAGCCCGATGCGCTGGTGGTGGGTGTGCCCTTTCACCCCGATGGCGCCGAACATGAGAACACGCGCCGCGCGCGGCGCTTTGCGCGCCAGTTGCGTGGGCGCTTTGGGCTGCCGGTGCATGAAGTCGATGAGCGTTACAGCACCACGGAAGCACACGCGCTGCGCGCACGCGACGCGGACGCAGCGGCAGCGGCCATCATCCTGGAGCAGTTTTTGAGGAGCGAGATATGAGTTCACTTTCTTTGGATGCCGAGGCGCTGTATGCCGAGTTGCTGCGCGGCGTGCGCCCGCTGCTGGCAGCCGAGACGCGGCTGGTGGGCGTGGTCTCTGGCGGGCGCTGGCTGGCCGAGCGGCTGCGCGCGGATTTGCAGCTGCCGGGTGAGGTCGGCGCCATTTCATCGGCCATGCACCGCGACGATTACGCGCGCCGTGGGCTGGCGGCAACCGAGCAAACGGCGCTGCCCTTTGAGGTGAATGGCGCCGACATCCTGCTGCTGGACGATGTGCTGCACACCGGGCGCACCGTGCGCGCCGTCATCAACGAACTGTTTGATTACGGGCGCCCGGCGCGCGTGCGCCTGGCGGTGCTGGTGGACCGTGGCGAGCGGCAGTTGCCCATTGCCGCTGACTGCGCTGCCGCGCGTGTGGCGCTGCCGCAGGGCACCTCACTGCGCCTGGCGCAGGACGAGGGCGGCGCCTTCACCTTCCGTATTGAAAAGGAGTGAGCAACCATGACCGGGCAACCCAACCCGCAACTGAACAAAAACGGCGAGCTGATTCACCTGCTCAGCCCCGAAGGGCTGCCGCGCGAAATCCTCACGCAGATTCTGGACACCGCCACGCAGTTCGTGAGTGTGAGCGACCGCGAGGTGAAGAAAGTGCCGCTGCTGCGTGGGCGCAGCGTCTTCAACCTGTTTTTTGAAAACAGCACGCGCACGCGCACTACGTTTGACATTGCCGCCACGCGGCTGTCGGCGGACGTGTACACGCTGGACATTGCGCGCTCATCAACGTCCAAGGGCGAGAGCCTGCTGGACACCATCGCCAACCTCAGCGCCATGTCTGCCGACATCTTCGTTGTGCGCCACAGCGAAAGCGGCGCGCCCTATCTGCTGGCGCGGCACGTGGCGCCGCACGTGCACGTTGTCAACGCTGGCGACGGGCGCCACGCACACCCCACGCAGGCGCTGCTGGACATGTACACCATCCGCCACTACAAGCACGATTTCTCCAGCTTGCGCGTGGCCATCGTGGGCGACATCCTGCACTCGCGCGTGGCGCGCAGCGACATCCATGCGCTGCGCACGCTCGGCGCTGCCGAGGTGCGCGTCGTCGGTCCCAAGACGCTGTTGCCCGCCAACATCGCCGCAATGGGCGTGCGCGTGTTCCACAACATGGAAGAAGGCATCCGTGACTGCGACGTCATCATCATGCTGCGGCTGCAAAACGAGCGCATGAACGGCGCGCTGCTGCCAAGCCGGCGCGAATACTTCAAGTGCTTTGGCCTCACGCCCGAAAAGCTGCGAGTCGCCAAGCCGGACGCCATCGTCATGCACCCCGGCCCCATCAACCGGGGCGTGGAAATTGACTCGGCAGTGGCCGACGGCAGCCAGAGCGTCATCCTCCCGCAAGTGACCTTTGGCATCGCTGTGCGCATGGCGGTGCTTGGCATCGTCGCGGGCAATGCGGCGTGAGCGGCTTCCCACTTCTGCCCCTGAAAAAACACTCTTTCATTGTTCCCCGCCCATGAACACACTCATTGAACATGGCCGCGTCATCGACCCGGCCACTGGTCGCGACGAAGTCGCCGACCTTGCCATCGCCGACGGACGCATCGCCGCCATTGGCGCCGCGCCCGCAGACTTTGCTCCGCAGCGGCGCATTGACGCGCGTGGCTGCTGGGTGCTGCCCGGCCTCGTTGACCTTGCTGCGCGCCTGCCCAGGCTAGAGTGCGACATGCGCGCCGCTGTGGCCGGCGGCGTGACCTCACTCGTATGCCCGCCCGACACCGACCCCGTCCTCGACGAGCCTGGCCTCGTTGAGATGCTCATCACCCGCGCCACTCGCCTTGGCATGGCGCGCGTGTTGCCGCAGGGCGCGCTCACGCGCGGCCTGAAAGGCGAGGCGCTCACGGAGATGGTGCGCCTGACCGAGGCCGGCTGCGTCGCCTTTGGCCATGCCGACGTGCCGCTGGTCAACACCCAGGTGCTCCAGCGCACCATGCAATACGCCGACACCTTTGGCTACGCCGTGTGGTTGCGCCCGCAAGACGCCTGGCTGGGCGGCAGCGCAGCGGCCAGCGGTGCGCTGGCCACACGCATGGGACTGGCCAGCGTGCCCGTGGCCGCTGAAACCATCGCGCTGCACACCATCTTTGAACTCATGCGCGCCGTGCGCAGCCCGGGCAGCTCAGGTCCGCGCGTGCACATCTGCCGCATCTCGAGTGCCGCAGGCGCTGCGCTGCTGCGCCAGGCCAAGGCGGAAGGGCTGCCCGTGACCGCTGACGTCTCCATCAACAACTTGCTGCTGTGCGACGAGGAGGCGATGTGCAACTTTGACAGCCGCGCCCGCCTGCTGCCGCCGCTGCGCCAGGCCGCTGACCGCCAGGCGCTGGGGCAGGCGCTGGCCGATGGCACGCTGGACGCGCTCGTTTCCAATCACGCCCCGGTAGGCAGCGACGCCAAGCACCTGCCTTTTGCCGAGGCCGAAGCGGGCGCAGTCGGCCTGGAGCTGCTGCTGCCGCTGGCGCTGCACTGGGCTGGGGACGACGCAGCGCGCCAGCGTCGCGCGCTGGCGTGCGTCACCAGTGGCGCCGCCGCCGTCATTGGCAGCGGGCTGGGCGATGAGTTGCAGGGCAGCTGCGGACAGTTGCACGAAGGCGCGCTGGCCGATGTGTGCGTGTTTGACCCTGCTGCACGCTGGATGGTGGGCGATGACACCCTGCACAGCGCGGGCAAGAACACTCCCTTTGAAGGGCGCGAAATGTGCGGGCGCGTGCGCTACACCTTCACCGGCGGGCAGCTGGCGTGGGATGCCACTGCTGATGGCGCATGAGCAGCGGAACGCCAGCACGGGTTCACACCAAGGCGGTGGCAGACACCGCCTTTTCTTTTGCCTCCATACTTCGCTTTATCTATGGGTATGGTATGAATGCCGGCATAAGTTGCCGGCATTCATGTGTATATTGGTGGAGTATGTGGTGATATTTTGTCTTTGTTTAGAGAGAGTAGTGCATGGGTATATACGTTCTGGCCTACATAAGTTACCGGTATCCATAACATATTAAATGGAGTATATGAATGGGACGGGTGGGCGCTTTAACCGCCGCGACACAGGGCGAGGGCGCGCAGTGCATGTGCGGCTGAATGCGGATGCGCTGGTGCAGGTGAGCGAATACGCAAGGCAGACGCCGACATAAAGAGGCCGCACGTGCTGCGCGGCATGCACACACCGAGGCGGTGCACACTGCACACACACAGGCGCAGCGCCTTTTCTGTTGCTTTCCACATGCCGTTTGGCGCTATCGCCCGCGCCTCATATAGTGCGTCGCCATGCACAGCAGTAAAGATTTCCCTTGGTTTGCGCCTGAATGGCCCGTGCCGCGCGGCGTGCGCGCGCTGATGACATGGCGCGGCGCCGGCAGCGCGCACGGTGCCAGCGCCGCGCCGTGTGCTTTTTTCAATATGGGCGCGCATGTGGGCGACGCGCCCGCCGCCGTTGCCGCCAACCGCGCGCGGCTTGCCGCTGCCATGCACGGCGCGCGCCCGGTGTGGATGAATCAGGTGCACGGTGCGCGCGTCATCACACTCGGCGCCGCCGCGCCTGACGCGCCGCCCGAAGATGCCGACGCCGCCGCCACGCGCGCCGCAGGCGTGGCGTGCTGCGTCATG
>ONTY01000053.1 GCA_900320815.1 uncultured Pseudomonadota bacterium | reverse complement strand
AGTCTTGCCGCTGTGCCCCACTCGCCCTGAATCGCCAGCGTCGTCGGCATCTGCGCCGTGCCAATAAAGCGCACCAGCGCGCGGATGGACTTGTCCATCCCAAGCAAATCACGCGAACCCGCCGCACGCGGCGTATCAATCACATTGGAAAACTGCCTCACTGCTCCTTTGCTGCTGCGCCTGCTGATTCGCGCCCCGCTGCCCCCGCCGGGCAGCGCGCCCGGCGGGAGTAGCCATGTTGATGGAGCATCAGCCTTCGTCAGAAGTAGCACCGCCAACCGCGCCACTCAAAATATCCGCAGCCCAATCCACTCCTGCCTCTGCCTGCTTGCGCAGCCATTCAAGAACAGTAGTGCGGCTTTCTTCGTTCCAATCGCAATCATCTTCTGTTGCGATTTTGAGGGCATCGCGCAGCATTCGCACGTTTTCGCCATCTTGGTCAAACGAACCGAAGTAATCCGATTCGTAGTCCTCACCAAACAGGATGCTGTGGGCTTCTGCGTTGCCAGCCTCTTCCATGTTCACAAGGATGGGCAGGAATTTTTCTTCCTCTTCGCTCTCCAAGATTCCCCGCAAAATGACGTTCATTGCGCCGGCGTCGCCATTCTCTGCTTGTTTGATGACATACTCCAGCGCCTGTTCGTTGCCTTCGCCAGCCAGATAGCTGACGTATTCCATTGTGTCGGAATCGGAAAAATCTTCGCATTCCTCCTCGCGAAACTCTTCCAGCAACTCGCACAAACGCTCGAAGGCATTAGGATACCCACCTTGGGCGGCTTGGTAATAGAGGCGTGCAGCCAATTCCCGGTCTGCCGCGCAGCCAAGCTCTGTTTCTGTCTGAATGCCCAACCAGTATGCAGCGCCGGCATTTTCATTCTTGGCTCGGTTGAACCAATCATATGATTCCTGGTACCAACTGATGCGCTTCTGGTATGCGTCGGGGTTGGCGTCCTCATAAATGTACCCCCACTGATAAAACAACCGCCCAACAGCGTATTGAGCTGTGGCGTCCCCGCCTTCTGCCTTGTCCAAAAAGGCAGCCAGCACACGATTGAATCGCTCACTGCCAAAGGTGCTTTCCCCTTCGGGAATATCGTAGTACCTCCACATCCGTTCAGCAAACGTCCACACATGCTCAATTGTGAGATTGTCCAGCAGTTTTTCCAGTGCCTGTTCGTCACCTTGCTGCGCCTGCTCGAGCAGTTCTTTGTCCGGGTCATTGGTTGCACCGGTGGCGCCAGCTTGCAGCAGCACCTGCACGGCGTCTTCCTTGCCGCTTTCTGCCGCAAATTTGAGGGCTGTCATCACGTTGCGCTCTCCGGCAGTGATATTGACATCGGCGCCGGCATCCAGCAATTGCTTGATGATGGAAATATCGCCTTTTCCCGACGCGCGCATCAGCGCAGTGGCACCGTTGCTGCTGTTTCCGTCCCGGGCATTCACATCGGCGCCAGCGTCAAGCAGCGCCTGAACAGCCGCATTGTTGCCGCCCTTGCCTGCCGCATACATCAGCGCCGTGACGCCATATTCGTTTTTATCATTTACATCTGCGCCATCCGCCAGCAGTGATTTAATTTGTTCAACATCGCCATTGCGTGCAGCTTGGCACAGAGGGTTTTCTTCGCTACCGCTTTCATTGCTGTCGTTGTCATCATCATCGTCGTCTTCGGATTCACAATCCTCATATTCCGAATCATCGTCGCTGTCGGAATACTCGCTGTCCCCTCGGCCTTCACCATTTTGCGCGCCGGCCTCGCGCAGCAGGCTGGCGGCGGCGTCTTCGTTGCCGTTTTCGGCTTTGTCAAGCGCGGTTTCGCCTTCGTCGTTGCTGATATTCAAATCGGCGCCAGCGTCAATGAGTGTGCGGATGATGGCAAGGCGCCCGCTCCACGCCGCATCCATCAGGGCGGTTTCGCCGCTGTTGTCTTTGGCGTTGATGTCGGCGCCCGCTTCAATGAGGGCGGCGAGGGCGGCGGGGTCGTAGTTGCTGGCGGCAAGCAAGAGAGCGGTTTTGCCGTCGTTGTCAGTGGCTTCTTTGTCAGCGCCAGCGGCCAGCAAAGCGCGGATGGCACTTGCACAGCCAGAGTCGGCAGCGCACATGAGGGCGGTGCGCCCTTCGTTGTCCGTGGCGTCCAGCGCGGGGCAGGCTGCAAGCAGCGCTGCGAGCGCGGTGCTGTCGCCATTGGTGGCCACAAGCATGAGCGCAGTTTTGCCTTCTTTGTCAGTGGCTTCCTTGTCGGCGCCAGCGGCCAGCAAGGCGCGGATGGAGCCAGCCTTACCGCCGTCGGCAGCGCACATGAGGGCAGTGCGCCCAACGTTGTCGGTGGCGTCCAGCGCAGGGCAGGCAGCAAGCAGCACGGTGAGGGCGCTGCTGTCGCCCTGGCACGCAGCAAGCATGAGGGCTGTTTTGCCTTCGTTGTCAGTGGCTTCTTTGTCGGCGCCAGCCGTGAGCAGCTGGCGCACCCTGTCGCCGCCGCTATTCCAATTGTCAGCGGCGGCAAGCAGGGGCGTCTTGCCTTCGTTGTTGCGCACTTCCAGCGCAGCGCCCGCCAGCACGAGGGCGCGGGTGGCATATTCGTCCCTAGCAAGATGCAGGGCTGTGCTGCCCTCGTTATCTTGCGCATCAAGCTCGGCGCCTGCGGCGATGAGTTCGTACACGCATTCCTCGCCATAGCGATTGTCAGCGGCGTGTATGAGGGCAGTTTTGCCATCGCCACCGCGCGCCTCCAGATTGGCGCCGGCGGCGGCAAGGATGCGAATCGCGTTGGGGTAGCCAACCGCCTTATGCAGAACAGTTGTGCCAGTGTCATCGGCAGCGTTCTTGTCGGCGCCGGCATCCAGTAGCGCCTGCATGGAGCAGGTTTCCCCTCGTTGCGCAGCGAGCATGAGGGCAGTGTTGCCTTCGTTGTCGGTGGCTTCTTTGTCGGCGCCAGCGGTCAGCAAGGCACGGACAATGCTGGTGTGGTTGTATTCGGCAGCCAGCATCAGGGCGGTTTTGCCGTCTTCGTTTCTGGCTTCCAGCGCAGCGCCTGCGGCTATCAGGCCATGCGCCCGGATGATGTGCCCGTTTTCAGCGGCATGGTGCAGCGCCATCGCCATGGCTCTGCTGCGGACAGCCTCCGCGCTGCTGAGTTTCTGGAGCATTTCAGGTTTGAAAATGGTTTCGTCACTCATGGCAATGGCCTTTCTTTACTTGGGTTGGAGAAATGGGAAACCTGCCTACTGCCCGCGCAGTGGCGGACGGTTTTTGTGGGCAGCGTGGAAAAACGACGCAAAAAAATCCCCACGCCGGCAGTGCGGGCGTGGGGATGGGTGTTCAGGTGCGATGCGGCAAGCGCGGCAGCCGTGGCGGGTGCTTGCGGCAGAGCGTGAATTACGTCACGATTTCGGGGGGGTGTGTACGCAGGCGCCCTGTAGCTGCTGTGTTTACTGCCAATGGCTGCGCGGGGTTTGCTTTGGAGTAGTGTCATGTTGGTCTGCTTGCGGGGGGTGCTGGCAGCACAGCGCGTCGTGGCTGTGCGCCGGTGCGCATTCCGTCACGCGCGGCAGTCTATACAACAGGTCGGCGCCACTTGGCAACTGCACCCCGCCTATGGCAGATGCACACGGAGGTTTTATCATATACCCGTAACAAATATCACATGCTGCCGGCTTATGTTGCCGGCAGCCACATGATACCCGTTGTTTTGCCCACTCACCCTGCCCTCTTCCCCCGTCGGGCGCGATAAATCGCGCCCCTACCACGGCGGGGGCGAGGGGATGTTTTTTTGCTTCACTGCGCGGCGGCAAGGGCGCGCACTTCGCCTTCATCAAGCCCCAGCATACGAGCTATCGCATCAGCAGACATACTGCCGGCAACGAACATCTTGCGCGCTGCTTCGCGAAGCCCTTCCGCACGCCCCTCAGAGCGTCCCTCTGCACGCCCTTCGGCACGCGCTTCTGCGACAGCTTCATCTCTCCAGCGCCTCAGGTTTTCTTCCAGCATGGCTTGCTCCTTTCCTTCCATGGGGATTCCTAGTCGTCTGCATGTGTCGCCAACAAGCAGCCTGATGGCAGCGGTCAGCACTTCGCGGTCGTCATCGTGCAAGCCCGCGAGGAATGCGTCCAGCGCGCCTGTCCACGGCTGGCCTCCGCTGTAGGGCACGATGGGCTGCACGGGTGGCAGCAGGCCGCTTTCCTGCACTTCCTTGTCTTTTGCCAATTCTTCGAGCAGCAGGGCGACGTAGGTGAGCAGGCGCAGCGCCATGAAGCGGTCGGGCGTGCTCTGGAATTCAAGCAGGATGGCGATGTAGCACGCTGCATCGGTGCGGCCTTTGCGCTGCACTTGTCAAAGTCAAGAGGCATTATTTCACTCACCCAAGGAGCTATAAGCCAACACAGGATGCCTAGCGAAAAAAATGGTACTGGCTTAGTAAAGAGTTCGATTATTCCCAATTGAAAAAACAAATCAATTGGCTCCAGTACCCCATGGTTACGCCTGCCATCCCGCAGGTGTAAGCAAGTCTTTTGAATGAAGGTATTTTTAATAGAGACTTGTATAGAGAGAATGGAGACATGACGCAAACTACTTTAGAAGCTCTTCTGTTTTCACCGGTTGGACACTCCTGCACTCTCAAAACTCGCCATCTCGCGCAGCAGCGCGCAGGCGCTTTGCAGCAGCGGCCAGGCAAGGGCGGCGCCGCTGCCTTCGCCAAGGCGCAAGCCCAGGCGCAGCAGGGGCTGCGCGCCCATGAGGGCGAGCATGAGGGCGTGGGCGCGCTCGCTGCCGCAGTGCGCGAACACGCAGCGCTGCAACACATGCGGCGCAAGGCGCGAGGCGACGAGCACGGCGGCGCTGGTGATGAATCCGTCCACAACGATGACGCGCCGCTCGGCAGCCGCCTGCAGCACGCTGCCGCACATGGTGGCAATTTCCAGCCCGCCAAGCGCCGCGAGTGCATCCAGCGGCTCGCGCGCGGCGGCGTTGACGCGCAGCGCGCGGCGCAGCAGCGCGGTGTTGCGCGCGATGCCGGCGGCGTCCAGCCCGCTGCCGGCGCCGGTGCATTGCTCAATGTCGGCACCAGACAGGCGCGCCAGCAGCAGCGCGGCGGCGCTGGTGTTGCCGATGCCCATTTCGCCCAGCAGCAGCGCGTTGCCGGGCAGCGCGCGCACCAGCGCCATGCCGTTGCTGATGGCCTCGGCGCATTGCGCGGCGCTCATGGCTGGCCCCTGGGTGCAGTCGGCGGTGCCGCGCGCCACTTTGTGGATGAGCACGCCAGAGTCGGGCGCAAAGTCGTGGCGCACGCCGCAGTCCACGACGGTGAGTGCCAGCCCGTGCTGGCGCGCGAGCACGCTGGCCGCTGCGCCGCCGGCCAGAAAGTTGTGCACCATCTGCCACGTCACGTCCGCCGGATAGGGCGAAACGCCTTGCGTGGCGATGCCGTGGTCGGCAGCGTAGATGACGAGTTGCGGCGCCGCCAGCGCAGGGGCTTCGCTGCCCAGAATGAGGCCAAGGCGCAGCATGAGCGCCTCCACCTCCCCCAGCGCGCCAAGCGGTTTGGTTTTGCCGTCTATGGCGCGGCGCAGGCGCGCCTGCAGCGCCGCGTCGTGCAGGTCGGGCAGTGCGGGCACGGCGGGCAGTGTGAGCAGGCGTTCTATGTCGCTTGGCATGTATTTCGCCTGAAAAATATCAGGCATCTGGAGATTATGAAACAAAATGCCCACACCCTCGCTCAGGAAACAAGGATTTCTACTTTTTTATTCCGTGCCCCCGGCAGCCTTAAGGAATTTTTGTGATTCTTTATGCCCCGTTGAGCGCGCGTGAAACAATGCCGTCATGCCAGCACCGTCGCGGGCATTGACATCAGCGCCTTTTTCAATAAGCAGGCGCAGCATGTCTGTAGCGGGAGTAACGAGCCCACTCGCATGGGGTGGAATATTGCCCGGATGGAGTGTGTGATCACTTTGCATGGCGGCGATCATCAGCGGCGTCTTCCCGTCGATTGATCTTTTTGCGTTGACATCGGCGCCATATTCGATGAGGATGCGAGCACTTTCCACTGCAAGAAGTGCAGCCGCCTTCATCAATGGTGTATCGAACGAATTAACAGCATTTGGGTTGGCGCCGTTTGCCAGCAGGCAGCGCATATTCTCATGCCTGTTTGTGCACACCTGTCGCGGACCTTTTTCATCCACGACAATTGAACACTGTTTTCCAATTGTCATAAAAAGAGCTTTGTCCGGGTTGCCCCCTGTGCCATATTTCGTGTAATAGTCACACGGTTGCGCCTGCACTGCTGCGCAAACGGTAAAGGTTGCCAGAAAAATGGATGGGAAACGGATGTTCATAACTGCTCAACTCAAGTTTTGAAAAAATGTCCTTGTATTGTACAAGGGCAGGAAAAATCATTTCACGGCCAACCGCTCCCGATGCCGCGCAATCTGCGCGCGCACTTGGTCTGGCGCGGTGCCGCCAAGGGTGCGGCGCGCGGCCAGCGCAGCGGGCAGGGTCAATGCGGTTTCATACACGTCTTTTTCTATGCGCGCGTCAAAACCCTGCAAGACTTCCAGCGGCAATTCCGCCAAATCGCAGCCGCGTTGCTGCGCCTCGTGCACGGCGCGGGCGACGGCTTCGTGCGCGTCGCGGAAGGGCAAGCCTTTTTTCACCAGATAATCTGCCAGGTCGGTGGCGGTGGCGTAGCCTTTTTGTGCGGCGGCGCGCATGGCATCGGCATTGACGGTCATGCCGCCGCTTTTTTTGCCGGTGGCGGGGTCAAGCTGCCCGCCAATCATGTCAACAAAAATGCGCAGCGTGTCGCGCACGGTGTCGGCGCAGTCAAAAAGCGGCTCTTTATCTTCCTGATTATCCTTGTTGTAGGCCAGCGGCTGGCCTTTCATCAGCATGAGCAGCGCCATCAGGTGCCCGGTCACGCGCCCGGTTTTACCGCGTGCCAATTCGGGCACGTCGGGGTTTTTCTTTTGCGGCATGATGCTGCTGCCGGTGGTAAATCTATCGGCAATGCGGATATAGGCAAAGTTCTGGCTCATCCACAGCACCAGCTCCTCACTCAGGCGGCTGATGTGCACCATGATGAGCGCGGCGGCGGCGGCAAATTCAATGGCGAAGTCGCGGTCGCTGACGGCGTCCAGACTGTTGGCGCACACGCCTTCCATGCCCAGCTCGCGCGCCACCATTTCGCGATCCAGCGCGTACGTGGCGCCCGCCAAGGCTGCAGCGCCCAGCGGCAGGCGGTTGGTGCGGCGGCGCGCGTCGGCAAGGCGCTCCGCGTCACGCGCAAACATTTCCACATACGCCAGCAGGTGATGCGCGAAGCTCACAGGCTGGGCGACTTGCAGGTGCGTCATGCCGGGCAGGATGGTTTCCGTGTGCTGCTCCGCCACATCCACAAGCGCCTGTTGCAATTCAGTGAGCAACGCGGCGATGGCATCAATTTCCCCACGCAGCCACAGGCGGATGTCGCACGCTACCTGGTCGTTGCGGCTGCGGCCGGTGTGCAGGCGCTTGCCGGCGTCGCCCACAAGCTGCGTCAGGCGCGCCTCGATGTTCAGGTGCACGTCTTCGAGCACCAGCTTCCAGTCAAACGTGCCGGCCTCAATTTCCGCGCGAATCT